>JAZPYU010000115.1:0-4307 GCA_045544295.1 Ructibacterium sp.
CGTCAACTTCCACTTTGACGGCAAGGTTTATCCCTTAAACGCCGGTGACTGTGTTTACTTTAACCCCACTTATCCCCACGGACAATCCTGTGGCAGCGATAAGCCGGCGAAATTTATCACCATTATCGCAGAATAATCCCCCGAAAAGGAGTACATATAACAATGATATTAGAACGTTATTTGCCCAGAACTGAATTTGCTTCCTACGAAGATTTCAAGGAAAATTATCAGGTCAATGTACCGGAATATTTTAACTTCGGTTTTGATATTGTCGATGCCTGGGCATCGGTCGAAAAAGATTACCGCGCTCTTGTCTGGTGTGATGACCACGGTGACGAAAAGGTTTTCACTTTTGAGGAAATGAGCAAACTCAGCAATCAGGCAGCAAACTTTTTTAAGGCAAAGGGCCTGAAAAAAGGCTCCGTTGCTATGCTGATTTTAAGAAGAAGATGGGAATACTGGGTTTGTGCCACTGCTTTAATCAAATTGGGTGTTATCTTTATTCCCGGAACATTGCAACTTACCAAAAAAGATATTGCCTATCGTGCCAACGCGGCAAATGTAGAAATGTTTGTCTGCTTGAATGATGCCTATGTGGTTGACCAGTTGGAAAAGGCTCTTCCCGAAATGCCCGGCGTAAAAAATATTTGTATGGTAGGGAACGAAACCCGGGATGGTTGGATTAACTTTAATGAAGAAATCGTCAAATATCCTGACGTTCTGGAACGTCCCAACGGAGAAGATGCCACATTAGGTACCGATATTATGCAGATTTACTTTACTTCCGGTACTACCGGTATGCCCAAGATGGTTATGCACAATTACCTCCATCCTTTGGGGCAGATTGTAACCGCCAAATACTGGCAACAGGTACAACCCAACAAACTGCATATGAGCGTTTCCGACTCCGGCTGGGCAAAGTTCGGCTGGGGGAAAATTTACGGGCAATGGTGTTGCGGCGCAACCATTTTTGCCTATGATATGGACAAGTTTGTTCCCGCAAAACTTTTGGAAATGATGTCCAAATATCAGTTGACTACTTTCTGTGCACCGCCTACGATGTACCGGTTTATGCTTCAGGAAGACGTAGGAAAATACGATCTTTCCAGTATCAAAAACTGGGCAACCGCAGGGGAACCCCTTAACGCCGATGTTTTTAACAAGTGGTATGAACTCACCGGCGGAAAAATTCATTCCGGCTTTGGGCAGACCGAGGGGACCGTTCTTTTTGCAGACTTCCCCTGGTTTGAACCGATTCCCGGTTGCCTTGGAAAGCCTTCTCCCATTTATGACATCCGGCTTTTAAGCAGCGATGGACACGAATGTGAAAACGGCGAAGAAGGCGAGATTGCTATTTTCGGTGTGAAGGAAAATCCTCCCGTTGGCTTATTCATTGGCTACTACAAAAACGAAGCGCAGACACAGGAAGCCTTAGGCACCGGCATCTATAACTTAAAAGACGTAGCCTGGATGGACAGCAACGGTTACTACACCTTTGTTGGCAGACACGATGATGTTATCAAGTGTTCCGGCTACCGCATCGGTCCCTTTGAGGTAGAGAGTGCCTTGATTGAACACCCGGCAGTAATAGAATGCGCTATCACCGGTGCACCGGACCCCATCCGTGGTCAGGTGGTAAAAGCGACCATCGTTTTAGCAAAAGGTTGGGTACCTTCCGATGAACTGATTAAGGAACTGCAAAACCACGTAAAGAGGGCAACGGCGCCTTATAAGTATCCCCGGATTATCGAATTTGTGGATGAACTTCCCAAAACCTTGGGTGGCAAAATCAAACGTGCCGAAATCCGTAAAGCAGATGCAGATGAGAACTAATTCCTGATAAAAATTCCTTTCAGAAAGGATCCTTTTGATGAAAAATTCTTTGAAAAAACTTTTTTGTCTTTTCCTTGTTGCTACCTTTTTAGGTATTCCTGTTTATGCAGACACTTATCACTCTGCAACGTTTTCTGAACTCCCGTTACTGGACCTTCCGGGATTTACTACCACATTGGTTGACAAAGACGAAGACACCCATTCTTTTTCAGGAGTTTTGGACATCTCTGCCTTTGGGCAAACCCCCTTGGTAGATTTGGTTGTATCCTATGCAATCTATAACCCGGATGGAGAGGAAATCCTTTCCGTAGAACTTTGTAACATTTCTTCCAACACCCTTCCGCTTTTGTCCGGCTCTGCCACTGCCAAACCGGCAACCAACGGCTACTATGCAACGGAATTTCTTCTGTCCAAGGCGGAGAATACCTACGCTTATCTTACCGGCCTTACCCAAACTAAAATTGAAACAATTCAGGAAAAGATTTTGGAAAAAGTCCTGGCAGGTGAGGATTTCAGGATTGAAGATGTGGATTTTATTGACACGGAAAAAACATCGGCTGACGAAAACGATGACGATCTCTGCTGGGCTGCATCCACCGCAAATATGCTCCATTATGCCGAGTGGGGAAAATATGCTAATGCAGAAAAATTTCGCGACGAAGACGATCTTTTTGAGTATTTTATCGAAAGTTTTGAAGATGACGGCGGTCATCAATTTTATGGTCTTGAATGGTTTTTCAGCGGAGTTTATTCCGGCCCCGGAGGGTGTACTAAGCCCCAAAACGGTGGATTATTGCCGTACTATGACCCCAACCTTGTAGCAAAACAACTTTCCGTAAAATACATTCCCGGTAAAAATAATTTTGACAATATGCTTAAAGTTATTAACGCCCTCAGGCACGGCTATGCCGTTGGCACCGGGGTAGAGTGGGGATTAAATAGCAATTTGGGCCATGCTATTACCACTTGGGGATACATCTTTGACCGTAATATTCACGTCACCGACCCCTCCCACTATCTCGCTCTTTTGATTTCGGATTCTGATTCTGACAAGGGCGGTGCAGACCGCGGTGCTTCTCCGGATGTCCTTCATGCGCATTATATGACGCCTTGTTTTAGTGGTTCTACCTTTATTACTTGGAAATTTTCTAATTATCGTTCTAACAACCAGACAGGTTATTTAACTGATTTTACCTTACTGAAACCTTACTCTGACAACTTACCAAAGGAAACTTCCGCAGATGCCACAAAGTCCCCTGCAACCACAGCGGACCTTTTTATGGATTCGTTGTCCCTTTCCACCAGAACTAATCTGAAAAGTTCTGCCACGACCTATTTTCTCACCTCTGAAAATGTTTGGATTGATCCAATATTTTATAATTTTGGCTATGCTTCCCATGAATCAAGTTATTCTCTATCAGTATCCATAACAGATAATAAAGGAATTTCCTTTCATAATCTGAAAACCGACCCAGATAATACCCCCCTTCACCCAGACGATGGTTATGGTTTTTCTATAAACTTCGCTCCTCTGCCGGCAGGCAGTTATACCGCTACAGTAACCGTAGAAACCGCAGGAAAAGAAGCGTATTATTATAACAACAGTCTATCCATAGACTTTCAGGTGATTGATGCAAGTACTCCTTGCCTTGTAAAATACGACGATGTACGGCAAACGATTTACACCTATCTTCCCGCAAGATATGCGGAGAACCCGCAATTACTCATTGCCTCACACAACGCCAACGATACGCTTACTTTTAACAAATCCGTCTCATTGGAAGAAGGAAAGCAGAGTGTTTTGATTACACAACCACAAGGAGATACCAATCGGGCAATGCTTTGGGATTTTTCAAATCTTAAACCTCTTTGTGATCCTTTATCACTAAATTAGAAAAACTTTTATAAGAAAGAACCGTGCAATGCACGGTTCTTCTCTTATTCTAAATAATCCTTTAACTTTCTGCTACGGCTGGGGTGGCGGAGTTTCCGCAGGGCCTTTGCCTCAATCTGACGGATACGTTCACGGGTAACGTTGAACTTCTTACCCACTTCTTCCAAGGTTCTTGCTCTGCCGTCGTCCAGACCGAACCGGAGCCGAAGCACCTTTTCTTCTCTGGGGGTTAAGGTACCCAGCACGTCTGCCAGTTGTTCCTTTAAGAGGGTAAAGGTTGCCGCATCGGAAGGTGCCGGTGCGTCATCGTCCTGAATAAAATCACCCAAGTGGCTGTCTTCTTCTTCACCGATAGGAGTTTCTAAGGAAACCGGCTCCTGCGCAATCTTCATAATCTCGCCCACTTTGTCTACCGGCATATTCAGTTCCTTTGCGATTTCTTCCGGCAGGGGGTCACGACCCAGTTCCTGCACTAACTGACGGGATACCCGAACCAGTTTGTTGATGGTTTCTACCATATGCACCGGAATACGAATGGTTCTTGCCTGGTCGGCAATGGCACGGGTGATAGCCTGACGAA
>JAZPYU010000116.1:0-2712 GCA_045544295.1 Ructibacterium sp.
AGAGCACCTGACTCTTAATCAGGGTGTCCAGGGTTCGAGTCCCTGAAGGTGTACCAAAAAAACACTTGCTTTTCGCAAGTGTTTTTTTATTCCTTGATTTATCATTGCAATCATCAAATCAAAATGCTATAATAACATCGGTGATGAAAATGAAAGAAAAAAATTCTGACTTTTTAAAGTCGGCGGTGCCATTGGTTTTATCCATGCTTTCTGCCTACGCTGTTTTGTGGGCGCTGACAGCGGACAAACCTTTTGCCGCTTCCACTTACAACTCTTATCTATTACAGGCGCTTCGGTGGCTCTCCGGGCATTTAGACTTAGGGCAAAACTACTCTTATTTAGAGATTGCCGAATATGGCGGAAAATACTTTATCAGTTTTCCTCCCATTCCCTCGGTCATTCTTCTGCCCTTTGCCGCTATCTTTGGATTGCATACCCCGGACCATTTGATTGCCGTCATCATTGGCATCATTGGCGGACTTTATGCCCTGCGTATGGCGTTAGCCTTTGGCTTATCAAAAAACGCCTCCATCTTTGGGGCGCTGCTTTTAACCATTGGCAGTAACTTTTTGCATATTGGCTATCGTGCCGATGTTTGGTACTTTGCTCAAGTTTCTGCCTTTACCTTTACCATCATGGCACTTTACTATGCCCGGTTCGGGAAAGAAAAGAACGGGTGGCTTCCCCTCTTTCTTTTGGCTTTGGCGGTTGGGTGCAGACCGCTGAATATGGTTTATCTGCCCCTCATTGGATATTTGTTATGGAAAAACTACGGAAAAACACTCCTTTCCAAAACTCGGCTTTGGTGGTTTCTGCCACCCTTAGCAGTTGGCATCTTTTTGATGGCACTGAACTTCCTGCGGTTTGGGAACGTGTTTGAATTCGGGCACAACTATCTGCCGGAATTTGCAGAGGAATCCCCCAATGGTCAGTTTTGGTTGGGGTATCTCCCCTATAATTTAGAGCGAATGTTCCGTCTACCCACCTTAGAAAACGGATGGCTGAACTTTCCCATTTTTGATGGGGTAGCCCTTTGGCTGGTGAGCCCTGTTTTCTTGGTTTGGGCATATCGCCTTATCAAAGACGGCTACAAGGATTGGAAAAGTCCCGGCTTTTGGCTGACGGTTCTTCTGCCCATCCTCCACCTTTTCTTCCTTTGCTGTCATAAAACCTTAGGGGGTTGGCAGTTTGGCAACCGCTATACGGTGGATTTACTCCCTGTGATTTTTTACGGCGTTTTAATTTGGAATCAAAAGCAAGAATTCTCCGGACTTTGTCTTCCCTTACTATTTTGGGGGCTTGGTATCAACTTAGTGGGTACCGTTGCTTTGATGAATGGTTGGTTATAACCTTTGGGCGATTTGTGAATCGCCCCTACATAATATGGATTGCGCTTATCCCGCATAAAAAACACTCTGTGCTAAATAGCACAGAGTGTTTTTTTGATATGTCTTGTTACGTGACAGTTGATATTCACCGCACAGGGCATCCCCGCAATATGGGTGGGGAATGTTTCTACATTCACGCCAAGAGCGGTGGTCTTGCCGCCAAAACCTTGGGGGCCGATATTTAATGCATTGATTTTTTGGAGCATGGTTTCTTCCAGTTCTGCATAATAGGGGTCAGGATTCTTAGAGTCCACATCCCGAAGAAGTGCCATTTTGGCAAGGGTGGCACATTTTTCAAAGGTACCGCCAATTCCCACGCCCACTACAATAGGCGGACAGGGGTTGCCTCCGGCATTTTTCACCGTTTCCACCACAAAATCAATGATACCACCGAGTCCCTCTGAGGGTTTGCACATTTTGATGGCACTCATATTCTCGCTGCCAAACCCTTTGGGGGCAAGGGTAATTTCCAGCTCCTCACCGGCAACCAGTTCCAGATGGATGATGGCGGGGGTATTATCGCCGGTGTTACCACGGCGAACCGGGTCCTCTACCACCGACTTTCTTAAATAACCCTCTTGGTATCCCTGCCGGACACCCTCGTTGATGGCATCCGTCAAAAGTCCGTCCGTGATACGCACATCCTGACCTAACTTTAAGAAAAACACCGCCATACCCGTATCCTGACAGATGGGCATTTGTTCTACCTTGGCAATATCGGCATTTTTCAAAATGTCCGCCAGGATATTTTTAGGGGTAGGGCTTTCCTCCCGGGAAAGTCCTGCCTCCAAAGCACAGCGAATGTCATCGTTCAGGTTACAATTTGCCTCCATGCACATATCCCGCACAGTTTTTATGATTTGTTTTGCAGAAATTTCTTTCATCAAACCACTCCGGTTTACAGTTTTGCAAGGCTCTCTAACACGGTCTGGAGCATTGCTTTATAACTTTCGCCCTTTTTCCGCTCTTCTTCTACTACGGCAGCAGGCGCCTTATCGGTGAATCCTTTGTTATTGAGTTTGCCCTCAACACGCTTGATTTCGTCCTCTAACCGTTCTTTTTCTTTTGTTAAACGTGCAAGTTCTTTTTCCTTGTCTACCAACTGGTCAAGGGGCAGTAACAACTCTGCGCCGGGTGCCGCAACAGACACGGCGTTTTCCGGAATACCGGCACGGTCTTTTTGAATCTTCACTTCATCAGCAGATGCCAATTTGGTGTAGAAGACAACGCCTTTTTCAAACACTTCCGGTTTCTCGGTCACGATGTACAGAGTGGATTTTTTAGAGGGGGGAACATTCATCTCGTTACGGATGTTACGGATGCC
>JAZPYU010000117.1:0-11555 GCA_045544295.1 Ructibacterium sp.
TCTTCCTAAGACCGCTTGGCCTCCGACTTTGAACTGGCTCCTGGGGACACTCATTATGTTGCTCTCGATGGAGGAGAACCTGTTGCCGGCACTGTTGAAGGTTTGGCTGGTGCTGGTGATGAAGACTATGTTTTAGTTGAGGTTGGTTTGGCTGAAAAGAAGGTTATAGCAGTTACCGTTGATGGTGTTGTAGTTGAGTTCTTGACCGCTGCTAAAGGTGTTCGCATTAAGGCTGGTGCTTTGAAGAATAAAGGTGAAAATCTTCCTGTTGTTGCAATTACTACTCAAGATTACACCTATGCTTCTGTAAGAACTGAAGGTTTGGGTATTATTGCACAAGACAATAAAGATAGTGAGGGCGCAGCTGCAGTTATCGCTTGTGCTCAGGTATTGGGTGCTGTTGATGAGTTCGGTATTGAATTCTCCCTGGATAAGGAATTTGCTACAGATGTGTTAAAAGCAGCTGCATTGGGCAAGGGAAACAACGGACGTTTTGCTGTTAAACTGGCAAAATATCTGGTTCACTTTGAGGATCCTGACGCTCCTGTATATGCAAGAGCATACTATGTTAAGGGTGGTAACACTGAATATGGTCCTACTTGGGTTACCCCGAAGCCTGTTGAAGAAGAAGTTGTGGCTGAGTAATTATTGTCGATTATTATAAGGAGGTAATTTAAAATGAAAAAGTTAGCTTTTGAAGTAGCCGGCAATTTTGAAATGCCGAAACTTAAGATGGTTGGTTTAGAAAAAGGTGGTAATGTTATGCTTGATGATAATCTTAGCGTATTTACCCCTCAAGGTAAGATGAATTTAAACGCTGGTACCGTGCGTTCCGCAGAGGAAGCAGAATTGGCTGTATTGGCTAACGGCGAATCTATTTAAGTTTATGTACTACGAGATTTCAGGTCTTGTTCTCGAAGTACAGGGCGGCAGTGACTATTTGAAATCATGTATGTCGGAGTATACGCTCCCTCTTCAGCAGGAGAGGGAGCGTATCTGTGATTTAGGCATTTCCATCCATGAAAAGCCAGATATTCCCTTTCCAAACGGTGAGAGTTTTAACGAGTTTGGAATTTGGAAAATGGTTCGGACAAGTTGTGGTGAATCAGTATATCGGACTTTGCCGGGAATGGATCAAGTAGTGAGTGCCCGTATGGACTTTGGAGAAAAGCAGACAGATATTTCTATTTTCCCTATTGATGATGCCATTGCATCAAAAAGAGAGTTGCTCTTTACCGGACAAGCATTTAGTCAAATGGTGTTAGAATACCAGCGAATGGTGTTGCATGGGTCTTGCATTGCTTACAATGGGAAAGCAATTATTTTTTCTGCACCTTCGGGAACGGGAAAAAGCACCCATACAGAACTTTGGAAGAGGTATTATCCAGAGACCATTCATATCAATGATGATACACCGGTAATTCGCTTGGATAACCCGGATGAGGTTTTGGCTTGTGGAAGTCCTTGGAGTGGGAAAACCAGATTAAATACCAATATATCTGTCCCTTTGGCAGCCATTGTGTTTTTAGAAAGGGGAAAGGAAAATTGTATATCCCTTTTATCTAAAAGTGAGGCAATAGGGAGAGTATTGGGTGAGGCCAGAAAGATTCCTTTTCGCGATGCAATGGTAAATGCGACGGAACTTTGTGGCAGTCTTTTAGAACGTATTCCGGTTTATCGATTATCTTGTGATATTTCTCGTGATGCGGTGGAAACCGTAAGAAAGGAGCTTAATTTATGAAAAAGTTTTTTTCTCTTTTATTAGTAGTTTGTATGTTACTGTCTATGATGACGGTTATGGCAAATGCAACATTTCCGGATTTGCCGGAAGGTCACTGGGCATATAGTGCAGTAGAAAAAATGCGTAACGATGGACGTGTCAATGGTTTTCCGGATGGCACTTTTAAGCCGGATGAACTGGTAACCCGTTGGCAGTTTGCAAAAATGGCCGGCGGTGATTATGATGCAGTAACCAGTCCGGACCGTCCTGCTACCCGTGATGAAGCAGCCATTTACCTTTGGGAAATGGCAGGAAAACCTTCAGTAGAAGGCCCTTCTGCTGTTGCCAAAGGAAGTAAAAAACCGGAAGGGATTACTTGGGCATATACCCGTGGCATTATGCAGGGCGATGACGGATTTAATCTTCGTCTGGATTCTACTTTGACTCGTGCAGAGGCTGCGACCTTGATTGTACGTAGCGAGGGTGAACTTGGCTATGCGAATTTTAGAGATACTGTTTCTCAGTTAATTTTAGAACGTGTTTGGAATGCAATGGGAACCGGAATTCCTTATGCACCTAACACCACAGTTACCGGTGGTCAACTTGCAAGAATGGCTTTGCAGATTGGTTATGGTTATACTGAGCCGACTTACTTAACAATGGAAAAGAAGCCGTCTTTTGATGGTGAATATGCAAAAGATGTTCAGGTTGTAGCCGAAGAATGTCTGGGCGTTGACAAAGCGACCGAGGCGTTTATGAATGATAATGTTTCTGTGCAAGAGGCTGTTGCTGTATTGAGTTTTTATAGTATGAAGCAGGCAACCGGTGCTTTAAAGATTGATGCTAAGGCAAAATACAGTGATGCAAATTTAACTGCAGATATGGCAGTTATTGGTTTGCAGTTTGCACGTTCCAATGGTGTGATGCTTTATGCAGAACCGAAATTAAATGCAACTGCGGAATTGACATTACAAGATTTGTCTTGTATTCTTCTTCAATTGGATGAAATCGTTGGTTTAACCAAGGCATATGGCGATGAACATAATACTGCTTTCTTGAAAGAAGAGTATATTTGGCCGTCTAATGCCAAAGATTATGCTTATATTTTGAAAGAGGTTCCCTCTTGGATTTATGAAACCCCGATTGTAGAAGGGGTAAAGGCGAAGGATTATTTAGAGTATGGTAAGAACTTTGCCGGCGTATATGCAGATTTCCTGAAACAAATTTCTGCTAACTTCCCGGAATCTGTTAACTATGGTTGGTCTTTCTATCCTTCTTTGGTTTCAAAGTCAGAAGATTCTTTTGTAATCCGTGTTCGTCTTGAAATGAAGAAGAATCCTGATAGCATTACTTTAAATGAATTGCTCCCCCAAAACTCTTTTGCGGAAACCTACAAGGCAGATCGGTATATCCTTGATATTGCTGTTGGCACTTCTGCGATGGATGTAAGATTGGATGGAAGTAAATATCAAGTAATCCGTGTTTTTTGCTATTAAGAAAGGAGTGGTATAAGTGAACGAAGAATTTAACCTTAATCAAATACTGGAAATACTGCTGCCGAAATGGCCGTTCATTTTAATCTCAACCCTTTTGATGGGAATGATTTTCTTTCTTTACTCTACCTATTTGATTGACCCCACTTATACAGCGTCGGGAACGCTGTATATTACCGGTGATGTTGATGCTATTTACGAAGAAGACAGAAATGACACCAATTTAAATGACTTGATGATTTCTCAGGAACTTGCTAAAACCTATGGTCAGATTTTAAGTAGTAATACCTTCTTTAAAAAGGTTGCTAAAGCAAGTGAAACCGGTTATACTTTTTCTCAACTGCAAGGTATGACCAATATCAGTAACATAGTTGGTACCGGTCTTTTGAAGATTAGTGTAAATCATAATGAACCGGAAATGGCTGCACATATTTCCAATACCATTTTAAATCAAGCACCGGATGAAATTGCAAGAGTTATTGTAGCCGGTAGCGCTACGGTGATTGACCCGGCAGAAGTTCCTAAATCTCCTTCTGCGCCCAGTATTCCCAAAAACGTTGCAGTCGGTGCATTGGTGGGCTTTGCATTTGCAATTATTGTTGTATTCTTGCGGAGTTTGCTTGATAAAACAATCAAATCTGCCGAGGAATTAAAGATGTTGTTTGGTATTCCGGTTTTGGGGACCATTCCATTGATTGAAAAGAAAAAGGAAACCACCCCTACTACCACAGAATAAAAAGGCGGTGCAAAGCACTGCTTTTTTTAGTCTCTGGATCTTTGTCAATAGTTGGGGTTAAAAAAGTTATGTGAAAAATACAAACAAGTGCCAGATTTGTGTGACCAAGAAACAGATTGAAAATGCAACAATGGTAGGAATAACAAAACCTAATAATGCCCAAAGAACACTTTGGCTCTCTTTTTTTATGGTCCAGAGGGTGGTTGCACAAGGAAAATGAAGGACAGAAAAAAGCATAACATTGATCGCGGTCAGGGTGGTCCAACCATTGCTTAAAAGTAATTCTTTTAAGGTATCAAGGTTAGAAATTTCCATCATTTGGTTAGAGGAAAGATACCCCATCAAAAGAATCGGTAAAACAATTTCATTGGCCGGTATTGCCAAGAAAAAAGAAAGAAGAATCATACCGTCCATACCAAGAAGGGTCCCGAATGGATTTAAAAAATTTGCACAGATGTTAAGTAGCGAGATATTATTTATATTCAGATTTGCCATAAGCCAGATAAGAGAACCTGCTACCGCAGAAACCCGTAATGCACGAGTGAGAATATGCCAAGTTCTGTCAAACAGAGAAAGCGTTAAAATCTGCCGGATATGAGGTTTGCGATAAGGAGAAAGTTCTAAAGAAAAAGGTGCCGAGGGTTCTTTGGAACAGACTTTTGTGATAATAGAGGTAACCAATAGGGTGGCTAAAACCCCAATTAGAATTAAGAAAAAGAGAAAGAGGGTTGCCACCAAGGACTGCCTCTCTTGGCAGAAAACACAACCAATGAAAATGCCGGATAATGTAATCAACATAGAAAAACGCCCATTGCAAGGAATAAAGCAGTTGGTAACCATAGCCGCAAGGCGTTCCTTTTTTGAAGTAATAATGCGGCAACCGGTGACACCCACAGCATTGCAACCAAGTCCCATACACATGGTAAGTGCTTGTTTCCCGCAGGAACCGCAACGTTTAAAACAACGGTCCAAATTAAAGGCAAGGCGAGGTAAAAAACCTAAATCTTCCAATAAGGTAAATAAAGGAAAGAAAATAATCAGCGGTGGAAGCATCACCGCGGTAACCCACGCGGTGGTTTGGTAAATGCCATCACAAAGCAAATGGATACAAAAGGGTGGTAATGGTAAAATTGTTAAAAATTTTTCCAGAAATGGTTTTAACCAAAAGAAAAAAGCCATCAAAAGTTTAGAGGGAAGATTGGCACCGGAAATGGTAAGCCAAAGGATACCAATAAAAAAGAAAAGCATAATCGGTATTCCCCAAATTTTTGAGGTCAAAAAGCGATCCACAGGAAATGATATGTTGGGTGAGGATTCTTTTGAACGGATACAAGCAGTTGCAATTTGATTTGCCCGGTTCACCAGTGCCCCTACCAAAAGATCCTGAAAAACAATGGGCGGAACATCTTGCTTTTGTAAAAAAAGACGTTGTTCCTCGGCGGCTTTCAAAATATCTTCTTTTACTTTTTGAGAAATGGGAAAACTTTCTGCAATATAATGAAAAATACTGTCATTTTCTAATAATTTTAAAGCAAGAAAGCGTTTTGAAAGCCCTACATCGCAGGGGAAATTTAATGTCGGAATAAGGGCAGAAATGGCATCCTCAATCGGTTTATGATAGGAGACCTGAGTATGAACAGGAGCGATTGGAGATTGAAACAGATTAGAGAGAAACTCTTGCAGACGATGGATATCCCGGCGTTTTTGTGCCGAGATACCAATGACCGGAACACCAAGTTGTCGTTCTATTTCTTGTAAATCAATGGAAAGTCCTTTTCTTTCTGTCTCATCCAGAAGATTGACACAAAGCGCTACTGAGGATGTTATTTCTAAAATTTGAAGTGTTAAATTGAGGTTTCTGGCAAGGCAGGTAGCGTCTGCAACCACTAAAATAAAAGCATCTTTGTTTTGGGATATGGCATCCCGTGCAACTTGTTCTTCCGGTGAATTGGAAATCATAGAATAAGTGCCGGGCAAATCCTGGATTTCAAAAGTTTGGTTTTTATAGCGAAAGGTTCCGGTGGTAAGGGTAACTGTTTTCCCGGACCAGTTTCCGGTATGTTGCTTTAAACCGGTTAACCCATTAAAAATGGTGCTTTTACCTACGTTGGGATTTCCTGCCAACATAATACGATGAGAGGACATTTTACATCACCTCCTCAAAAGAACCAATATCAATTTGCTCTGCATCTTCCCGCCGTAGAGCAATGATGCTTCCCATAACCAGATATGCGGTAGGGTCGCCGAAAGGACTTTGAAACAAAGGTGTTACGGTGCTTCCGGTAGAAAAACCCAAGTCTAACAAACGCCGATGGAACTCTCCGATCAAATCGAGATGTTCAATGAAAGCGGTTTCTTCCAAAGGAAGGTCTGCTAAGGTTTTGTGTTCCATAATTGTTACCCTCCTTTTAGGCAGAATAGTCTTTTTAAAAGTATATGCCAAACCCCTGTGAAAGGTGAAAAGAACAGCGGAAGTGATATGTGAAAAAAGAAGTAAAAAAAATTCTGTAAAAAACCGGATTTTATGAAAATTTTAGTTGAAATTACAGTGAAAATTTGTTATGATATTATAATAACCCATTTTGTATACATAAGAATAAATAAGAAACAAAAAATGGGTTGTATGTGAGGGAAAAACTCATAGAAGAAAGGGACAGTTATGAGTAATGGTAAGACGATTTTGTTGCGGGATATCCTTGTTTGTGTGATATTTGCAACCTTGTTTATCATAATTGGTGGTCTTTTGCCGATTTTAGCATTGCCGATGATGGTGGTTGCAAATCTGCCGATGTTTTATCTTAGTGTGCGATATGATTTGCGGGTGTCTGCCGGCTGTGCATTGTTTGTTGCAATATTAGTCATTCTGTTTACGGGAGAACTATTATCCGCACTGATCTGCGGGGTTATGAGTTTGCTTTCCGGTATCGTGATGGGACGTTCCATGAAAGGAAAGTTTTCATTTGCTACCATTATCGTTGCCGGTGCAGGCGTATTCCTTTTTGGCTTTTTGCTTCAATTGATTTTGCTAAATGCCAGTGGCAATGGAACAGGGATTGCGGATTTGGTTCATCAATCTTTGGAAAATGTCCGGCAGATGGGAGAGGAAACTTTTTCTCTTTTGAAACAGCAGGGGATAGATGACGGCGGGGAATTCCAAAAGATGTGGAATGGTTCCATTGGCCGGGTCAGAGATATTATTTTTCTTTATTTGCCTGCTTTCTTCATTGGTGCATCTGCAATACTTAGTTATCTTGTTTTAATGGCGGGAATTTTTGTTTTACACCGTACCCGGACCAAGAAAATTATCTATCGCCCGTTTTGGGGATTTGTTGCTTCCCGTTCTATGTGTAATCTGACGATGGTATTATTTCTCGTTACTACATTTTCTTTTGATTCTACCATATGGACGGCGGCGTTAAAGAATATGACGGTTCTTTTGTATAGTGCTTTTGGTGTTTGTGGTCTTTCTTTCATTGATTACAAATTGAGAAAAAAAGTGTCATCCGGGTATGCAAGAAGTGTTATCTATTTAGCGGGGTTTTTTGTCGCATACCTTTTTATAGGTTTTATTTTCCAAGGACTGTGTATCTTAGGTATGTTAGACGGCGCATTTGGGTTTAGACGGTTTTATAAGGCGGGTGAGAAACATGGACAAAAACAATAAAGGAATCCAAAACTTAGAAAAGCGTAATTTTTTAGAAAGTATTGTATGTGTTTGTTGTATTTTGTTTGTGTTTGGTGTGTTGATATGGGCGTTTGCCCGAAACATCCCGGGTCCTCTGTGGCTGTTGGGTTTGCTCCAAGTGGTTTTTGCGGCAGGAATTTTTGTGGTAGGATTTTTTGGTTTGGTACGGCGGCAACGGCATTTGGATGCACAACTGAAAAACTTTTGCCTTGGAGTAGAAGAAAGTACCAGAGCCGCTATTTTAAATTTCCCGGAGGGGTTGGTGGTAACCGACCTTGAAGGTGCAATCCAATGGTATAATCGTCGCTTTCAAAAGATGATAAATCGCGAAAAGATTTTTGGTGAGTACATTCAGGATATTCTTCCGGATTTTCAGTTTCACCGATTTGTAGAACAAAACGGTAACGTTTCGGAAGAATATACCCATAAGGACACTCCTTATCTGGCAACCGGCCAAATTATCTTTCAGGCGGGCAAGAAAAGCAATGCCGGTATGCTGGGTCTCTATTTTACTGATTTGAGCAAAGAGAAAATGATGCTGCAAAAGATGAAAGATAAAAAAATAGTTGTCTGTGCAGCGATCATTGATAATTATGACGAAGTGTTTAAGGGAACTCCTAATCATAATCACGGTGCTTTGATTGGTGAGATTGAGCGTTGCGTTAGCAACTGGGTATCCCAAGGAGACGGTATTTCTGTTCGGTATGAACGGGATCGGTTTTTAATTTTGTTTGAAGCGGTAAAGTTTGCTCCGCTTTGGCAAGAAAAATTTACAATTCTGGATAGAGTAAAAGAAATTCAGCAAGGTAATCAGATTCCGGTCACCATTAGTATTGGTGTTGGTCAAAATAAAGATACGGTTGCAGAAAATGAGTCCTTTGCAAGAACTGCTTTGGATATGGCTTTGGGACGTGGCGGAGACCAGGTTGTTGTTAAGACGGATGTTGGTTTTCGGTTCTTTGGTGCCAAAAGCCGGGAAATTGAAAAAAGCACACGGGTAAAGTCCCGGGTGGTTGCCCATAGTTTGCGGGATTTGGCAGAGAGAGCATCCCGGATATTTATTATGGGTCACAAAAATGCGGATGCAGATAGTTTGGGTGCCTCAGTTGGACTTTTCCGGATGGTACGTGCGCAGGGTGCAGATGCCTATATCATTTTGAATCGGGAACATAATAACGTGCAACCAATTCTCAATAAGTTGCGTCAGGAAAGTGAATATAACGAAAGAATTTTGGGTGAAGAACGTGCCCTTGATTTGCTTGATGAGGAAAGTTTGCTGATTGTGGTGGATACCCACAGACCCAGTATGGTGGAGGCGCCCGGTGTTCTGCGGAATTGCAGCAATGTTGTGCTGATTGACCATCATCGCCGTAGCGAGGATTTTATCGAAGATACTGTGCTTTCTTATCACGAACCTTACGTTTCTTCTTCTTCGGAAATGGTAGCAGAAATTCTTCAGTATGTAGAAATTGGACAGTCTTTGTCAGCCTTAGAGGCAGAGGCATTATATAGCGGTATCTATTTGGATACCAAGGGCTTTACTTTTAAAACCGGCGCCCGCACCTTTGAAGCGGCATCTTATCTGCGCAAACGGGGTGTGGATCCGGTGAATATGAGAAGAATTTTCTGTAATGATATGGGTTCTTATATTCAAAAAGCAAATATCATTGGCAGTGCGCAGATTTATCGTTCCAATATTGCCATTGCAATCTGTAATGAAAAATATGCAGACACCCAGTTGATGGTTGCACAGGCGGCAGATGATTTGCTGAATATTCGTGGCATAGAAGCGGCTTTCGTTTTGGCAACCGATGGACATCGCATTATCATCAGCGGTCGCTCATTGGGAACCATCAATGTGCAGGTGATTTTAGAGAAGTTAGGCGGTGGCGGACATATCACCATTGCCGGTGCACAAATTGCCAGTGAAAGTTTGGAAATGGCAAAAGAACAATTAAGAGAGGCCATTGATGAAGTAATCAGTTAAAAGGAGGAACTAATCATGCAGGTAATTTTATTAAAAGATGTGAAAGGACAAGGGAAAAAAGGGGACTTAATTAACGTGAGTGATGGTTATGCCAATAACTTTCTCCTGCCCAAAGGTCTTGCTAAAATTGCAACCAAGCAGGCTCTTAACGAATTAGAAGGACAGCGTGGTGCAGAACAATATAAAAGAAATCAAGAAGAATTAAAGGCTAACAATATTGCCGAAAGATTGAAAGAAGTTACGGTAAAGTTAACTGCCAAAGCCGGAAAAGAAGGCAGATTGTTTGGTTCTATTACATCTAAAGATGTGGCGCAGGCTTTGGAAGAACAATTTAACATCAAAGTAGATAAAAGAAAAATTGATTTGCCGGACGGTATCAAAACCTGTGGCATTCGTGAGGTGCAGGTCAGTCTGTATCCTAAAATAGTCGGTACTTTTAAAGTAGAGGTTACCGAAGCATAGTAAATAAAAGTGGGTGAAACCTATGAGTGAAGAAATAAGAGATAATTTGGCGCCGGAAGGATTGTCCATGCCTTTTAGTAATGAGGCGGAACAATCGGTGTTGGGTGCTATCTATCTGGATAGAAGTTGTATTCCGGATGTGTTGGATAAAGTAAGAGGGGGCGATTTTTATATTGCCCGTCATCAGGAATTGTTTGAAGCGATTATCGAACTTTATAATTTGGGTAAGAAGATTGATTTGGTTACCTTAAAAGAACATCTGACCCTTCGCGGAACCTTAGAAAAAATCGGTGGCATTTCCTTTGTGGTAGAGGTTGCTAATTTGGTTCCATCTACCGAAAGTGCGGGAAGTTATGCGGCCATTGTAAGGGATAAAGCGGTGCAACGCCGGATGATTCGCTTGGCAGACGAAATCCGTAACAAATGCTATCGGGGTGACGAAGAAACCGATGAAATTCTGGCAAAGGCTCAGCAAGGCGTGATTGATATTTCGCAGGAACGGGGTACCAAAGGTTTGGTACATATCGGTCAGTTTCTTCATGAGAGTTTTAATCGTATTGAGGAACTTTCTAAAAAAGATAATTCTGTTACGGGAATTCCTACCGGTTTTATTGATGTGGATCGCAGAACAGCCGGTTTACATGCTTCGGAATTGATTATTTTAGCGGCAAGACCTGCTATGGGTAAAACAAGTTTTGCCCTTAACATTGCCCAGAACGTTGCGGTAAAAGCAAAGAAAAAAGTTGCCATATTCAGTTTGGAAATGCCGGGCGTTCAGTTAGCAAGTCGTATGCTTAGCAGTCAGGCAAAGATTAGTGCAGAACGTATCAAAAAAGGCGATATCAAAGATGAAGAATGGGGCAAACTTGCAACTGCCCTGGATGCCTTGGGACAAGCCGATATCTATGTAGATGATACTTCCAGTATCACCGTAGGGGAAATCGGTGCCCGTTGCAGAAAGTTGATGCTGGATAAAGGCCTTGACTTGGTGGTTGTGGATTATCTCCAGTTGATTACCGGTACAAGCAGAGGTGGCAATCGCCAACAGGAAATTTCTGAAATTTCCCGTACCTTAAAAATTCTTGCCAATGAATTAAAGGTTCCTATTATTGCTCTTTCTCAGCTCAGCCGTGCTTCGGATAAAGAAAAGCGGGAACCGTTACTGAGCGACCTTCGTGATTCCGGTGCTATTGAGCAGGACGCGGACGTTATTATGTTCATCAGCCGAGATTATTATCAGGACAAGCCGGAAAATGAAAACACCGCTGACATTATCGTTGCCAAGAACCGTCACGGCGGAACCGGCAAGGTCAGCGTCGGTTGGTTCGGTAAATATACCAAGTTCACTACTATCGAAGACCGCGAGGAAAGCTGATAAATGTCAATTATACAAGAGCAATTTGACAAGCTTGTCGACCAATTCCCAATGCTTGACACCAAATCCGTTTTACTGGGTCTTTCCGGTGGTGCCG
>JAZPYU010000118.1:0-3066 GCA_045544295.1 Ructibacterium sp.
AAAACAATTCTTTTTTAAAAAAAAAAACCCGGAAACCCCAAGGGCGTTCCCATGTTTTTTAGGCACTTTATTGTGCCACTTTTCTTTTGCACCAGGATTTTTCTCCGCATTTGGGACATTTTAAATGTCTTGTGGTTAAAGTGTGTGCACCCCAGAGATATGCCTGAAAAGTTGGCTTAAAAGTATGTCCGCATTTTCTGCATTCGTAAACACTTGCCTTATGCTCCACCTTTGCCGCAAAGAAAATTGCGATAATGACGAAACCGGTAGCAATGGTTATAAGTATCGTAGCAGAAGCAGGAGTTATCATTTTGTTTTCTGCTAAAACAGCGCTTACAATCAGCAAAGCGGTGCTGAATACAACACCTATGACCGATAATGCGGTTTTCCCTTTGTTATTCATTTTATCACCTCATACGGCCAGTCAATGATACCACCAAATTCTTTTACATTGGTATAGCCGAGTTTTACTAAACTTGCAGATGCCAGTTTGCTTCGTCTACCTGATCTGCAATAGACAAGAATCTGTGCAGTCTTGTCGGGTATCATTTCTTCTGCCTTTATTTCAATTTCTGTATAGGGGATAAGAATTGCTCCCGGGATATGCCCTTAATCAAACTCCGACTGTTCTCTTGCATCTAAAATAATATGCGCTTCGCCGGAATCTATGATTTTTTTTGCCGCCTCGGGTGTAATCTGTTCATACATTGCTTTCTCTCCTTTATCTGCAATGATTATCGATGTAGGTCCGTCTGCTCCGCCAATGATTCCTATGCTGCTATTATTTCCACAAGCAGTAAAGAAAATGCAGAGCAGGGCAGATATGATACATAGTATTTGCTTCATCATTTTTCCTCCGTTTTGAAACATTTACACAATACCCATGGCAATCTCAACCACCAGCGCAACCCCAACAACCAATGCTGAGATGAGAAAGCCGTGAAGCATAGGACGAATGCCTGATTTTTTCATACTCAAAAAAGAAGTGTTAAGTCCGATTGCACCAAGGGCTGCAACCATCAAAAATTTACTTGCAGTTTTCGTGGTGGAAACTACTGTGCCGGAAATCGGGAACAAACTTGCAATTACTGACATTGCAACAAAGCCTGCAATAAACCAGGGGAATATTTTTTTGATGCTGAAATTTGCTTTTAAGGTACTTTCATCGGCTCCATTTGCTCTTGCTTCCTTACGTTTTAAGCCAAGGTTTACAAAGGCGAACACCAGCACGGTGGGAATAATAGAAAGCGTTCTGGTGAGTTTTACCATAGTTGCGAAATCGTCTGCCGCTTCGGAAAAAGCATACCCCGTAGCCACTACCGAAGAGGTATCGTTTACTGCGGTTCCTGCCCAAAGCCCGAATGCCTCATCCGTCATACCGATAGCACGTCCCATAATCGGGAAAAGCAGAATCATTGCCATATCAAACAAAAAGGTTGCAGACATCGCATAGGCAACATCGTTATTATCTGCATCAATGGTAGGAGCGATAGCCGCAATCGCCGAGCCGCCGCAAATACCCGTACCTGCAGAAATCAAATTGGAAAGTTTCCAGTTAAGACCGAGTGCCTTTCCGATAAAATAGCCACCTCCAAAGCAGGTCAGAAGTGTAAAAAACATAACCATAAGTGACATCTTTCCTACGTGGAAGATAGTGTTTATATTAAGAGAAAGACCAAGTAAGATAATGGCAAATTTAAGAATTTTTTTGGACGTGAACTTTGCACCGGAATTGAAAACATTTGTGTTTCTTAACAGGTAATTGAGTGCCATACCAATAAACATAGCAATCACCGATGCACCGATAACGTGAATGGGTAAAAGGCTTTCCAGCCAAAGTGCCAAAGCGGCAATCACCAATGAAAGTCCTATTCCCGGCAGTGTTTTTAAAAATTTCATAGGTATTCTCCTTTTACTTTTTATTTTCATCACAGAAAACCTTAAAGTTTTAGCAAATCTTATAGCGTTTATTATATGCAAAGGATAGAAGATTGTCAATGTACTACTAAAATTATCAATGAAATTCATAAAATTCCGTTGATTTTATATGGAGTTTATGGTATCATAATTAAGATAGTATGGTTTTTAAAAGAATTGGTGTCAGAGTAACTCTGAAACCATGAAATATAAGGAGATGTGAAAATAAATGAAATTAGGTATCGTAGGGCTTCCCAATGTGGGAAAGAGCACCTTGTTTAATGCAATCACACAGGCGGGAGCAGAATCTGCCAATTATCCCTTTTGTACCATTGAACCAAACGTGGGGACAGTGTTGGTTCCGGATGCCCGGATTGACAAACTCACCGAGATGTACGAGCCGGATAAAGTGACCTATGCCACCATAGAATTCGTGGACATTGCAGGTTTGGTCAAAGGTGCCAGTAAGGGAGAAGGACTTGGTAACAAGTTTTTGGCAAACATTCGTGAGGTAGATGCTATCGTCCATGTGGTACGTGCCTTTGAGGATACCAATATTGTTCACGTAGAAGGCTCTGTTGACCCGATTCGGGATATTGAAACCATCAATTTAGAGTTAATTCTTTCCGATTTGGAAATTTTAGACCGCCGGATTGAACGGACCCAAAAATCCTTAAAGGGCGGAGAGAAAAAGTATCAGGCACATCTTGATTTTTATCAAAGACTGCACGACGTGTTAGAAAACGGAAAAACTGCCCGGAGCATGGAAATGACCGAAGAGGAAAAGGAGATGCTTTCCGATGTGGCACTTCTTACCTTAAAGCCTGTTATCTATGCGGCAAATGTGGCAGAGGATGACTATGGTACTGCGGAAACGGATAATCCCTTTGTGCAGAAGATTAAAGAATTTGCCGAGACAGAAAATTCAGGTGTGATGGTGATTTCTGCCAGAATTGAAGAAGAAATTGCGGCACTTGACAAAGAAGAAAAAGAGATGTTCTTAGAGGAACTGGGCGTAGCGGAATCCGGTCTGGATAAATTGATTAAAGCAAGTTATCAATTACTTGGTTTGATTAGTTACCTGACCGCTGGAAAGCCGGAAGTCAGGGCGTGGACCATTACCGAGGGAACCAAGGCACCCCAGGCTGC
>JAZPYU010000119.1:0-16440 GCA_045544295.1 Ructibacterium sp.
CCAGTCTCCATCTCTTGTCCTTAGACAGGGGACGGGTTTCCATCACCTTAACCTTGTCGCCAATGCCGCAAATGTTATTTTCATCGTGGGCCTTTAATTTGTAGGTCCGCTTCATAACCTTGCTGTAAAGAGGATGTTTTACGTGCTCTTTGATTGCGACAACGATTGTCTTGTCCATCTTATCGCTTACGACCTCGCCGATACGGGTCTTACGGTAATTACGTTCCATTCTTTACACCTCCTACGCATTCACGCTGTTAATGCCAAGTTCTTTTTCCTTGAGAACAGTTTTAACTCTCGCAATGTCCTTCTTCACGCTAGCAATTCTCACGGGATTATCCAGTTGGTTGGTAGCGTTCTGGAAACGAAGGTTAAAAAGTTCTTCCTTTAAGTCCTTGATTTTAACTTCAAGTTCTTGCGTTGAAAGGTCTCTAATCTCCTGAATTTTCATTAACTATCACCTTCCGTTTCTTGGTCTGCCTTCTTGACAAACTTACACTTAAGCGGCAGTTTGTGCATAGCAAGACGCATTGCCTCACGTGCAACTTCTTCACTTACGCCGCCGATTTCAAACATTACACGGCCGGGCTTTACTACTGCTACCCAGTACTCGGGAGAACCTTTACCGCTACCCATACGGGTTTCAGCAGGTTTTGCAGTAACAGGCTTATCCGGGAAAATCTTAATCCAAACCTGACCGCCTCTCTTGGTGTAACGAGTCATAGCGATACGGGCTGCTTCAATCTGATTGCTGGTTACCCACGCAGGGGTCAATGCCTGCAAACCAAAATCGCCGTATACGACTTTATTACCACGGTGTGCAGCGCCCTTCATTCTGCCGCGCTGTACCTTTCTACGTTTAACTCTTTTCGGGGATAACATTATTTTTTGCCTCCTTCTCTGCGTCTGGGAGCAGGCTTCTTCTCCTCTTTCGCTGCGGCATTTCTGCTTTCAGCCAGGACTTCGCCTTTGTAAATCCAAACCTTAACGCCGAGTTTACCATAGGTGGTGTTGGCTTCGGTGAAACCGTAGTCAATGTCTGCTCTTAAGGTCTGCAACGGGATAGTACCCTCGTGATACTGCTCTGTACGCGCAATTTCGGCACCGCCAACACGACCGGATACAGCGGTTTTGATACCCTTTGCACCCATCTTCATGGTACGGCCCATACACTGCTTCATTGCTTTCCGGAAGGAGATACGACGCTCTAACTGAGATGCAATGTTTTCTGCAACCAACTGTGCGCTCATATCCGGAACCTTAACCTCAATTACGTTGAGGATAATGGTCTTTCCGGTCATATTTTCTAATTCTTTCTTGAGTCTTTCGATTTCGCTGCCGCCTTTACCGATTACCAGACCGGGTTTGCCGGCATGGATGGAAACACGAACCTTATTTGCGAACTTCTCGATCTCGATTTTATCAACTCCGGCCAGGAATAATTTCTTTTTGAGGAAAACTCTGAGGTTGTAGTCCTCTACCAGACTGTCACCGAAGTTCTTTTTGTCAGCAAACCAACGGGAATCCCAGTCTTTAATGATACCGACTCTGAGACCGTGGGGATTAACTTTCTGACCCATACTTTTTACCTCCTATCTTATTCCTTCTCCTGAAGTTTGATCGTAATGTGACTTGTTTTCTTATTGATTCTAAAAGCACGACCCTGCGCTCTTGCCTGTACCCGCTTTAAAGTGGGGCCCTGGTCTGCATAAACCTCTGCAACATAGAGGTTTTCCACGTTCATCTTGAAGTTGTTTTCTGCGTTTGCGATTGCAGATTTCAGCAGTTTTTCAACAACAGGACTTGCAGCCTTGGGAGTATTTCTTAAAATACCGATTGCTTCGCCAACAGACTTGTTTCTGATCAGGTCGATGACAATGCGGACTTTTCTGGGCGCAATGCGTACATGTGTAACTTTTGCTACTGCTTCCATGTTCTGTGCAGCTCCTTTCATCAATCTAATTCCTTAGCGCAATTACTTAGAAGTCTTTGCGCCTGCATGACCTTTGTATGTTCTGGTGGGAGCGAACTCGCCAAGTTTATGGCCTACCATATCCTCGCTCACATATACCGGAACATGCTTTCTTCCATCATAAACCGCAATGGTGTGTCCTACCATCTCCGGGAATATAGTAGAAGCTCTTGACCAGGTCTTTAAAACGTTTTTCTCGTTCTTTTCGTTCATAGCAACAATTCTGGCAAGCAGTTTTGCTTCGACGAAAGGTCCTTTTTTAATACTTCTTCCCATGTGATTCCCTCCTTACTTACTGTTCCGTCTCTTAACAATAAACTTGTTAGAACTCTTCTTCTTGTTTCTGGTCTTGTAACCCAATGCAGGTTTACCCCAAGGAGTTACAGGACTCGGCATACCGATGGGGGACTTACCTTCACCACCACCGTGGGGGTGGTCGTTCGGGTTCATAACAACACCGCGGACGGTAGGTCTAAAGCCCATATGGCGTTTTCTACCAGCCTTACCGATGTTGATGTTAGAATGATCACTGTTACCTACCTGGCCAATGGTTGCACGGCAGTTTAAGCGAACCATACGAACTTCGCCGGAGGGAAGTCTTAATTGCGCATAGCCGTTTTCCTTTGCCAGAAGTTGTGCAGTAGCGCCAGCGGAACGAACCAACTGAGCACCCTTACCGGGGTTCATCTCTACGTTGTATACCAAGGTACCAACGGGGATATCTTTCAGTTCCATAGCGTTACCGGGTTTAATGTCCGCACCTTCACCGGATACCACTACGTCGCCTTTTTTCAGGCCGAGGGGTGCGATGATGTAGGACTTTTCACCGTCTGCATATTGAATTAGAGCGATGTTTGCGCTACGGTTCGGATCGTATTCGATAGAAAGAACGGTTGCATCCATACCGTCTTTATATCTCTTAAAATCAATAACTCTGTACTTTCTCTTTGCGCCGCAACCACGGTGACGAACGGTAATCTTACCTTGTGCGTTACGTCCTGCTTTACTGGAAAGGGGACTCAGCAGAGATTTCTCCGGTGCTACCTTATCAATCTCTTCAAAGGTGGAAACCGTCATATGACGCCGGGACGGGGTCGTCGGCTTATATTTTTTAATTCCCATTTTTCAATCTCCTTATCTGCAATATTTTTCTGACAGATTAAGACTCAAAGAGTTCGATAGTCTTGCTACCCTCTTTCAGTGTTACAACTGCCTTCTTCCAGTCAGCACGCTTACCGGAGAAAACGCCCTGTCTCTTGGGCTTACCGATATAGTTCATGGTGGTGACTTTTTCTACCTCTACCTTGAAGATCTCTTCTACCGCTTTCTTGATTTCGATCTTGTTTGCGCCCTTAGCAACCTCAAAGGTGTACTTCCGGTCCGCTACCTGATCCATACTGTGCTCGGTAATAATCGGTCTTCTGATAATATCATGTGCCAACATTATGCGTACACCTCCTCAAGTTTGGTTACGGCATCCTTCAAGATGATGCACTTGGTGTGGTTCAAAACTTCGTAGGTATTGATTGCACCAACATAAGTGGTGTCAACACCCTTGATGTTTCTTGCAGAAAGAACGATGTTCTTATCGTTTTCCGGAAGAACCAGAAGCGCTTTTTCGTTTACGTTCAGGTTCTTTAAGAGAGCAACTACCTGCTTGGTCTTTACTTCTTCACAAGTAAAAGCATCTAAAACGATAAGTTCCTGATCTTCTACCTTAGAAGAAAGTGCAGACTTGAGTGCAAGTTGTCTTACCTTCTTGTTTACATTGTATCTGTAATCTCTGGGCTTGGGACCGAGGGCTACGCCACCGCCAACCCACTGAGGAGCACGGATACTACCCTGACGAGCACGTCCGGTACCCTTCTGTCTCCAAGGCTTGATACCACCGCCGCGAACTTCTGTCCGGGTTTTGGTGCTCTGGGTGCCCTGTCTTTGATTTGCTAAGTAGTTTACTACTACTTCGTGCATTACGTCGGGACGAACCTCAACACCAAACACGTTTTCATTCAAATCCATATTGCCGACTACTTTACCATCGACATTATAAATATCTATTGTAGGCATTCTCTATTTCCTCCTCTCTCTATTGGTTAGGCGTTTGCCTTGACTGCATTCTTTACAACCAGCAATCCACCCTTAGGTCCGGGAACGGAGCCTTTTACCAACAGAAGATTGCGTTCTTTATCAACCTTAACCAGGTCAAGATTCTGAATGGTTACTGTGTCAACACCGTAGTGACCCGGAAGTCTCTTGCCCTTGAATACCCGAGAGGGGTCAGAACAAGCGCCCATGGAACCGGGGCCTCTGTGATAGTGAGAACCGTGGGTCATCGGACCGCGGTGGGTTCCCCATCTCTTGATGGTGCCTGCATAACCGTGACCCTTACTGGTACCGGTTACATCCAGCATCTCGCCGTCTTCGAACTGTTCTACGCTCAGAATGTCACCAACGTTTAATTCTGCTGCATTGTCCAGTTTTAATTCCTTTAAATACTTCTTAACCGGTACGCCTGCCTTTGCGAAGTGGCCTTTTTCCGGTTTGTTTGCACGGTGTTCCTTCTTGTCCGCAAAACCAACTTGAACAGCGCTGTAGCCGTCAACTTCTACGGTTTTTTTCTGGACAACAGGACAAGGACCTGCCTCGATTACCGTTACCGGAACCAAATTGCCGTCCTCCGTGAAGATCTGGGTCATACCAATTTTTTTACCCAAGATTGCTTTTTTCATTTTTCTTTCCTCCTGTTTTACACAGACATTGGTTCCTTTCGGAACGTATCTGCGGGTTATTGGTTGACTGCGTTTCCGCCGCCAACGTGACCTAATTTTTTTTACTTTTACTTTGCCATCGGGTAGTCCGATATCAAAAATCCGTTTTCCTTAATAATATATAAGATATTTCTCGGAACTAAATTTTCAATTCGATGTCTACACCTGCGGGCAGGTCCAGATGCTTCAGAGCATCGATGGTCTTGTTGGTAGGAGCCAACACATCGATAAGTCTCTTGTGGGTTCTCATCTCGAACTGCTCACGACTGTCCTTATACTTATGAACCGCTCTTAAAATGGTTACTACCTCTTTCTTGGTAGGAAGCGGGATCGGTCCGGAAACCTTAGATCCTGTTCTTGTTGCGGTCTCCACAATCTTAGCGGCGCTCTGGTCGATAAGGTTGTGATCATAAGCCTTCAGTCTGATTCTGATTTTCTCTGCTGCCATGCTATACCCTCCTTAAAATAAATAAGTTTTACACCGTGCCGGGCGTTTCGCACGAGCCTAAAATGAAACCCGAATCCACATAGTCCTTTTGGGGACAACGGTTCGGGACGCACAGACATATTTCCCCCTAAAACAGCATCAGCATACTGCCATCTCAAAGCAAAATCTTCTGTATTCGCAATAGAAAGTGTGACCTTTCCGCCCGTTTTCTTGAACCGGACAATCTCCTCCGAAATTTCCAAAAGTCCCGATTTTACGGGCTTTCGCCACCTCCGGAATCATCGTATGTCTTTGTCACGCCTATCCATTATACTACGGTCTTTTTCTAATGTCAAGAATTTTCTTACAGTTTTGGGCGAAAAAACGCCGTTTTTTGAAATTTTGTTAATTTTGGACAGTTTTTCTTTTTCATCCGGCTTTTTGATGGAAATTTTGTACAACTGCACAAAAATACCCGAACTATGCTATCGTTCGGGTATTTATTTTGATTATTCTTCCGCAGTTTCTGCTTCTGTCGCTTCCGCTGCTGCCGCTTCCGCTGCTGCTTTTGCTGCCTGCTCGGCTTCCCATTGTTCTAAACTTCTGGGCATAAACACATCGTGGATCAACTGATTGGTTGCCGCCTCGTCCTGCTTATACCACCAAACGCCGTTTTCATAAACGGCTTCTCCTGGAAGTTGGTAAGATTCAATGGCTTCAATATTGATTTTTTGCATAACATCAATGTGAACCAACAAATCCTGCAAGGTATAATTGGTACGAACGTTATCCACAATCACATCAAAGATATCGGTAACCTTGGAGAAGTATTCCGGTCTTGCCTTTTGGGCAATCAGCGCACGGAGGAATCTTTGCTGCCAGTAGATGCGTCCCTCATCACCACGAACGTATTCCCCGGGGGCACTGCCACCGTTATTCTGCCGGAATCTTACAAAGTCGTGCGCCATCTGACCATCTAGATGTTGCAGACCTTTGTTTAAATGAATATGCAAATTCTGGGTGGGGTCATCATAATTCATATTATAGGGAACATTAAATTCCACACCACCCAAGGCATCAACAATTTCTTTGAAGCCTTCAAAGTCCACCGTAACAAAATAGTGTACCGGAAGTCCGGAAAGTTTTTTCACCTGACGGATTAACTCTTCTTCTGGAGCGTCATCTTGTTTGGCATTTGCTTTTGCAATGCCAACACCCATCGCCGCATTTAATTTTTGGCTATGACCATTCATCACAACTTTGGTATCACGGGGGAAGGATAAAATGTTAACACGATTGGAATACCCGTCATAGGAAAGGAGCATATTGGTATCGCTTCTGGTGCCATCGGCGTCAACACCAATCAATAAAAAGTTAATCATACCTACGTTTTGGTCTTCCCTATCCAAAGAGCCAATGTTGACCTGACTGCCAAAAGGAATCTCCGAAATCACCTTAGATGCCCCAACACCCAAAATGGTAGAGACAATCACCACAACTGCCAATAGAATCAATGTCGCTGTTTTTGCTTGTTTTGTCATAGTGTGCCTCCTTTCCGATTTCTCTGCTTCATCCTTTTTCCGGGTCGTCGAGGACGCCGAGCCCTACATAGCATACATTATATAATATGGTATAAAACCTTGTCAATCATCCTGCGGTTTTTGTCACAGAATTGTAATTACAGTTTACCCTTGATTTTCTCCCAATATTCTGCAGCGGCTTGTTCTAATTTGTTGTTGCCGGAGGTATAGTACACTTTATTCTTAATTTTATCCGGCAGATACTGCTGTTTCACATAGTTACCCGGATAGTCATGGGGATAGAGATAATGCTGTCCCTTTTCCACCTTCCCCTCACCGTCAAAGTGTTTGTTCTGCAACTGACGGGGAATAGAACCGGTGTCCATATGCTCGATATCATAAAGGGCAGTATCCAGAGCGATATGGGCGCTGTTAGATTTAGGCGCCATAGCCAAAAACACGGTAGCGTGACCCAAAGGAATTCTTGCTTCCGGAAAACCCAGCATCAAAGCGCTATCCACACAAGCCTTTACCACATTGATGGCGGTAGGATGTGCCAGTCCGATATCTTCACAGGCAATCACCATCAGTCGCCGGCAAATGGATTGTATATCATCTGCCGCAATCAATCTTGCCAGATAGTGAACTGCCGCATCCGGGTCACTGCCACGAATTGATTTTTGGAATGCACTTAAAATATCATAATGGCTATCGCCCTTTTGGTCATACTGAAAGGCTTTCTTTTGGGAACATTGCTCTGCCACTTCTGTGGTTAAACGAATGGCCCCGTCTTTTCCCGGGGGGGTATAGTTTGCCGCAAGTTCCAAAGCATTCAGCGCTTTGCGAACATCACCGCCGGACATTTCTGCCATTTGTAAAAGAACCCCATCTTCTGCCACAAGGGTATTCTTCGGGAAGTCCTCTTCCTGCAACACAGCAAGAGCACGTTCCAACGCCTTAGCAATATCGGTGGGGGTCAAGGCTTTGAACTCAAAGACTGTACTCCGGCTGAGGATGGCATTATACACATAAAAATATGGGTTTTCCGTGGTGCTGGCAATCAAAGTAATTCTGCCATTCTCGGTGTATTCCAGCAGGGACTGCTGCTGTTTTTTGTTAAAGTTTTGAATTTCGTCCAGATAAAGCAACACACCATCTTGCCCCAAAAGTCCTTCACTCTCCTGAACAATGGCTTTCACATCGGCAACCGAGGCATTGGTGGCGTTCAGGCGGTACAGAGTTTTGTTACTGGTTTTTGCGGCAATGTTGGCAACAGTGGTTTTGCCGGTGCCCGAAAGCCCATAAAAGATCATATTGGGAATTCTGCCGCTTTCTATAATCTGCCGTAAAATCCGACCCTCGCCCAGAATATGTTGCTGACCCACGACCTGGTCCAAGGTCGTGGGTCTGATTCTGTCCGCAAGTGGCTTATTCATATAAGGGGTGCTTTTCGCAGAGCGCCTGCACCCGTTTGGTTACTTCCGCGCGATTGCCTTCAAAGTCTTCAATTACCATGGCAATCAGTTCGGCAACTTCTTTCATATCCTCTTCCGCAAAACCACGGCTGGTTACCGCCGGAGTACCCAGACGGATACCGCTGGTCACGAAGGGACTTTGGGGATCATTGGGGATGGTATTCTTATTACAGGTAATACCAACTTCATCCAAGTTATGTTCTACTTCTTTTCCGGTCTTGCCTTGTTTTAAAAGACTTACCAACATCAAGTGGTTGTCGGTACCGCCGGAAACAATTTCAATACCTTTTTCCATCAAACCCTGGGCCAATGCCTGTGCATTTTTCTTCACCTGCATCTGGTATGCTTTAAACTCCGGAGAAAGGGCTTCTTTCAGGCAAACTGCCTTTGCCGCAATCACGTGCATCAAAGGACCGCCCTGATTACCGGGGAATACCGCCTTATTGATGGCTGCCGCATATTTTTCTTTACAGAGAATCATACCGCCACGAGGCCCTCTTAACGTTTTGTGGGTGGTAGTAGTTACAAAGTCTGCATAAGGAACAGGACTGGGATGAAGTCCTGCCGCAACCAAGCCGGCAATGTGCGCCATATCTACCATCAGGCATGCACCAACTTCATCGGCAATCTCACGGAATTTTGCAAAATCAATTTCCCGGGCATATGCACTGGCACCTGCTAAAATCAACTTAGGCTTATGTTCCAGTGCAAGACGGCGAACCTCATCATAGTCAATCCGGTGGGTAACATCATCGACACCATAGGGAACCACGTTGAAATATTTGCCGGAAATATTGACAGGAGAACCATGGCTTAAATGACCACCATGGGCCAAATTCATACCAAGGTAGGTGTCACCCGGTTCCATAGTTGCAAAGAAAACTGCCAAGTTAGCAGATGCGCCGGAATGGGGTTGTACGTTGGCAAATTCTGCGCCAAAAAGTTCCTTTGCTCTTTCTCTTGCCAAGTCTTCTACCACATCCACATATTCACAACCGCCGTAATAACGCTTGCCGGGATAACCTTCTGCATATTTATTGGTCAAAGGAGTGCCCATCGCCTCCATCACAGCGGGGCTGACAAAGTTCTCCGATGCAATCAATTCTATCTTGCCCCGTTGTCTGCCAATTTCCAAATCAATGGCTTTGGCTACTTCAGGGTCAACTTTTCTCACTTGTTCTAATTCAAACATGGTAATCCTCCAAATACTTTTGTTTCTTTTTAAGAACTTCAACACTTGAATATTCTCACAACTTATATTATAATATGAAACACAATAATTTGCAAGGGGGAATTTTCACGATGGCAGAAAGCATACAAAAGAAATCCCAACGGGTTTTAGATATATTAACCATCTTCCGGGAAGTTTATCAAGATGCCGCCTGTACCTTGGCCTACAACAACGCATTGCAACTGCTCATTGCCACCCAACTGGCGGCACAATGCACCGATGCCCGTGTCAATTTGGTAACCCCCGCCCTTTTTCAAAAATATCCGGATGTTTACGCCTTTGCCAATGCGGATGAATTGGAATTGCAGGAGGATATCCGTTCCACCGGTTTCTTCCGGAACAAAGCAAAAAATATTATTGGCTGTTGCCAGAAAATCATCAAAGATTACGGAGGGGAAGTTCCTGGAACCATGGAAGAACTTCTATCCTTGCCCGGTGTTGGCAGAAAGACTGCCAATCTGGTATTGGGTGATTATTTTGGTATTCCCGGCATTGTGGTAGATACTCACGCCACCCGGCTTTCCAACCGGATGGGACTGACCACCCAAAAAGAAGCCTATAAAATTGAACTGGATTTGCAAAAGGTTGTCCCGCAAGAATCCTGGGCAGAATTCTGCCATCAACTGGTGTATCACGGCAGAGAATACTGTGACGCCCGACGACCCCGCTGTGACATATGTCCTATCCAACACCTTTGCCCCAAACGTGGCGTTTGATTTGCAAACAAAAACCCTGTGGAGAAAAATCCACAGGGTTTTTTATTATTGCTGTGCTTGGGTTTCTGCATACAAAGTAGAGAATGCCTTTGCATCTTCTGCCACTTGTTTCATAATCTCGGTAACAGACATTTTTGCAATGGCCCGTTCTTTCATGCTAATCTTTGCTTGATCTTTCCAGTAGTTGATAAGTTCAAACTTACCGGGAATTCTCTTGATGATATGGTAACCATACTCGGTCTTAACCGGGTCACTGATTTCGCCAATTTTCATAGCAAAAGATGTAGTTTCAAACGCTTCTACCATTTCGCCGGGGCCAAAGGTATAGCCGTTCTCACTTGCACCGGGATCTTCATTGAACTCTGCAACCAAAGAATCAAAGTCCTCACCACTCTTTGCACGAGTTGCAATATCGGTGGCTTTTGCCAATGCTTCTTCTTCGGTGAGGCCTTCTTCGCCTTCTGCCTTAGTCTTAATCAAGATATGCTTTACAGATGCATTTTCTGTTGCTTCCAAGCCGGACAATACGGTCAAATCTTCCGGAAAATATTTTGCCGGACTTTTTTCCATATCGCCTTCTACCGCACTGATATGCTGGGACTGTACAATTTTTCTTTGATACTGCTTTGCCGTCAGCAAACCTTGTGCTTTGGCATTGAGTTCTACCAATTCTTTACCATAGATGTTGGTCATTTGTTGTACCTGCATAGCCGCACTGTTTTCCGCTTCTTTTGCATCCCATTCAATATCATACTTGGCAGTGGCACCCATCAAAAGCGCTTCTTCAATGGCAGTTTCTATTGCCTTTTCTTTTACAATATCCTCTGCGGTTTTGCCATCACCTGCATCCTGAGACCAATCGTACTCAGCCGCTTCTGTTGCAACGCCCTTGTTTGCTTTGAAGTAATCCATAGCAGCCGCATAGATATAGTAGTTCATATCCATATCGGTAATCGCAACACCGTTTACCTTAGCAACGGTCTTACCTTCCGGAATAGCAGCAACCCAACCGGGGATTTGCAAACAGAGAAGTAAAACCAATGCACCTGCAATGGCGGAACCCACCCAAGAGAGAACCAAATCTCTTAACATTAAAGTAACCTTCTTAGGTTCCGGCTTGGGCATTTCAATTTCTTCATCTTCTGCTACTTCATCGCCAAATTCTTCGATGATTTCTTCAGAAACTTCTTCTACCTCTGCAACAGCCTCTGCGATTTCTTCCTGAAGTTCTGCCGCTGCTTCTGCAATTTTTTCACTTACATCCTGACGGACTTTTTCCTGCATTTCGTCCTGCAGATTTTTATTTTCGTTATCCATTTTCCACTCTCCTTTTCTTGCCTCTATCCCCAACGGGACACTTTTTATTATATACTACTCTTTCATATTTTTCCAGTCTTTTTTCATCTTTTATGAAAAATTTATAGATTATTCACATTTCCCCGGAGAAAGCACCGCCAAAACTTCTTGGATTGCTTCAAAATAAGGAATTTCTTTTCCTGCCAACGGCTTTTCCAGTTTGTAATGAAGTTTCGGTATTTGGGACCCGGGCAGGAAGAATTCTTTGGGGCGTTCCTGGACCAAATTCAGCATCCCGGAAAAGTCCGGCAGATTTTCTGTGTCAAATCGGAAAATCACCTGCGAACTACTGCCGATCATTTCCGCAACCCCTACCTGTTCTGCCATTGCCTTCACCAACGCCACTTCCATTAAACTGTGTACCGTCTGCGGAACCGTCCCGTAACGGTCTTCGATTTCATCATAGGCATCGTACAGTTCTTCCGGGCTACGAATGGCGGCAATTCTTTTGTAAGCGGCAATCCGTTGGTTATGGCTTTCGATATATTCCTCCGGAATATAAGCAGAAACGGGCAAATCAATCATCGTTTCTGTCTTTTTCTCCTCGGCTTTTCCCTGTTGTTGCCGGACAGCCTGTTCCAGAAGGCGGCAGTACATCTCGTAACCCACCGTTTCCATATGTCCGTGTTGCTCTGCACCAATCAAATTCCCGGTACCCCGGATTTCCAAATCTTGCATGGCAATCTTAAAACCGGACCCGAATTCGGTAAACTCTTTAATGGCAAGAAGCCGTTTTTCCGCTTCCGGGGTAAGCATCTTATTCCGCCTAAAAGTAAGGTAAGCATATGCCAATCGATTGGATCTTCCAACCCGCCCCCTTAACTGATAGAGTTGGGAAAGACCAAGCCGGTCTGCATCCTCAATAATCATAGTATTAACATTGGCAATATCAAGACCTGTTTCAATAATGGTGGTACAGATGAGAACGTCAATCTCGCCACGGTCGACCCGCATCATAATTTCTTCCAGTTCCCGCTCCGGCATCTGCCCGTGGGCAACTGCCACCCGGGCATCCGGAACCAGTTCCGCAATCCGATTTGCCGCCGTATAAATACCATCTACCCGATTAAAAAGGTAATACACCTGACCGCCCCGGGCCAATTCCCGCTCGATGGCATCCCGCACCACATCTTCGTGATATTCCAGCACATAAGTTTCTACCGGGTATCTTTCGCTGGGGGGTTGGGTAATCAAACTCATATCCCGGATGCCGGTTAAACTCATATGCAACGTTCTGGGAATAGGTGTTGCAGACAGAGTCAGCACATCCACCTCTTTGCGAAGTTCCTTTAACCGTTCTTTATGGGCAACCCCAAACCGCTGTTCTTCGTCAATAATCAAAAGACCTAATTTATGGAACTGCACATTTTTACCTAAAAGTTTATGGGTACCAATCACAATATCCACCTCGCCGGTAGAAAGTCCCCGCAAGGTTTCCTTTTGTGCCGCACCGGTAACAAATCGGGAAAGCAGACCTACCTCCATAGGATAGTTCCGCATCCGCTGTTTAAAATTCTGATAATGCTGGGATGCTAAAATGGTGGTGGGCACCAGATACGCCACCTGATAGCCACTCATCACCGCTTTGAAAGCCGCCCGCATAGCGACCTCGGTTTTTCCATACCCCACATCACCGCAAAGGAGCCGATCCATCGGATGAGGCATTTCCATATCCGCTTTCACTTCCGCAATGCTCCGCAACTGGTCTTCCGTCTCCTCATAAGGGAACGCCGCTTCAAAATCCCGTTGCCATTCGCTATCCTTTGAGAAAGCGATACCGGCAAGACTGCTTCTTTGGGCATATAAGTCAATCAGTTTTTTTGCCATATCGGCGGCGGCAGCCTTAACCCTTTCCTTGGTCCGTTGCCACTCCATACCACCCAACTTATTCACCTTCAGCCGAGCACCCTCTTTGGCACTATGCTTAAAGACCAAATCCAACTGGTCGGTAGGAACGTAGAGCACGTCACTGCCACGATATTGAATTTTTAAATAATCTTTTCGCACCCCGTCCACCGTCAACTGTTCAATCCCGGTATAAAGACCGATACCGTGACTTTGATGAACAATATAATCTCCGGGATTTAACTCAGTAAAACTGGAAATCTTATCCCCCAACTTCACCTTTTTTTGCCGGCGTTTCTTTTTGGCTTCCCCAAAGATTTCTTTATCGCCTAAGATGGCAACCCCAATCAAGGGATATTCAAAACCCCGCCGGATACTACCGCAGGTAACTACCACACCACCGGGAGAGGGTAAGTGTTCCAACTTTTCCTGAAAACTGCAACGAATTCCCTCATCTTCTAACTGGGTTGCAAGATTTTTGGCCCGCACCCCGGAGCCTGCCAGGATAATGGTGCGATAAATATTTTTCTGATAAAACTGCAATGCCTCACAGAGAAATTCCAACTTCCCCTGAAAACCATGCAGACTTTTACTTTCCATATGATAGGTTTTCTTTGCCCTGTAATCCGGAGTGGATTGGGAAATCCCACTCATTCCGATAAAGCGAAGTCCCGTCAACCGACGTACTGCCTCCGGGTAGGGATAATAATAAGGAAGGTCCCCCCTGCACAAAATACCCCGCTCCGCAAAATCACAAACCGTTTCTTCCATCTGCCGAAGTGCCGTTTGGGTTTTTTCACAGATGTGTGCCGGCTCCTGCCAAAAAATCAGCATATCTTCCCCGATATAATCCAAAAGGGTGGGGCAGATTTCATAAAGGTAGGGGATATACTTATCCAAAGCCGGGAAATACATACCCTGTTCTAACCGTTCCCCATCACGGCAAAGGGCTACTTGTAACTTTTGCCCACGCTCGGTGGCTAAGTCCTGCTCCTTTGCCAGTTGGTGTAGTTTCTTTACCAATTCTTCCCTTGCCTTTTTGTCAAAAAGCAGTTCCCGGGCAGGAAGAATTTTTACTTCCTCTAATTTTTCTACTGTTCTTTGGTTTTCCGGGTCAAAAAGGCGGATAGAGTCTACCTCATTATCAAAAAACTCAATCCGAACCGGCGCATCCCCTGTTCCGGCACAGGGATAGATATCCACAATACCACCACGGATGCTACATTGCCCAGGACCCTCTACCATATCTTCCCGACAATAACCAAGCGCCGTCAACTTCTCTGCCAAATCCTCCATAGGGACTTCCTCTCCCACACGAAGGTTCATCATATTTTTTTGGTATGCCTCATAGGGGACCGTTGGTTGTAGCAAAGCCTCTGCCGTAGCCACCACCAGACAGGGTTCTTCTTCCTGCATACGCCAAAGAACCTCCAACCGTTTTTGGGTGACATCCTTTCCCTTGGCTTCAATATCATAAAAAAGCAGATCGGTCCGGGGATAGACATAGACATTCTCACCCCAAAAGAACCGCAAATCATCTGCCAGTTGTTTTACCTCTTTTTCCTCGGATACTACCACCAAACCGGAAGTTTTTTCCTTTTTCAGGGCAGAAGAAATCAGATGTGCCCCCACAGAGTCCGACACACCTAATACATTGACCGGCGTTTTCTTCGCCTTGATTTCTTTCATCAATTGGTTAAACTCTTCCAGTTCTCCCAATATCCCGGAAAAAACCTGCATACCCTTGGCTCCTATCCGTTGAATTGATTCATGGCTTTCCCGGTGCCGTCCTTAATGAAGGTTTCCACCGCATCTGCCGCCCGCACAACCGTTTTGATTAACACCTCGGTCTCCTCTTTGGAAAACTTTCCAAGCACATAATCTTTACAGTCAAAGTCCGGATGGTCCGGCTTACCAACCCCGATTTTGATCCGGGGAAAAACATCTGTCCCAAGTTGGTAGATAATATTTTTAATTCCGTTATGCCCACCGGCACTACCACGCTCCCGAATCCGCATCTTTCCGGTTGGCAGGGAAATGTCATCATAAATCACCAGAATTTCTTCCGGCTCTAATTTATAAAAGTCCCGAAACTCCCTGACGCTCTCTCCGCTCAAATTCATATAGGTTTGAGGTTTGATCACCATCACCTTTTCTCCGGCAATACGGCCTTCTCCCACCTGAGCACGAAACTTTTCTTTGTTTATGGTAATACCAAACTTTGCACAAATGGCATCAATGGCTTCAAAACCCATATTATGCCGGGTTCCCACGTAATCCCGTCCGGGATTTCCAAGACCTACAATCAAAAACATAAACGGACAATTCCTTTCTCTTTATCTAAGCATAGTATACCACAAATTTAGAAAATCTGCAAAGATTTTCTTTTATTGTGCATACAGCAAGGTGTCGGCTGGTTTTATTCCACAATGGCAGTAACCAAGCAATAAACCTCCTTGGCGCCTGCCTCCTTTAACATTTTTGCCGCCTCTTTTAAGGTTGCACCGGTGGTGCAGATATCATCCACCAACAAAATCCGTTTGCCGGAAATTTTTTGGGGCTTTTTTACCTTGATGTTTCCTTTCATATTATAAAACCGTTCCCCACGGGAAAGACTGCTTTGTTTTGCCCGTGCTTCTTTTTGGGATAGTGCCGATGGCAGGTAAGGAATCCCCAATTGTTTTGCCACAACTTCCCCCAAAAACGCCGCCTGGTCATAGCCGCTTTGCCGCATTCGTTTCCGTCTGGGCGGAACGGATATCACCCAATCAAAATTTTTGTTTTTGCAATCATAATAGAATACTGCCGCCATATGTTCTGCGAAGAGATGGGCATAACCCCGATAGCGTTCTCCTTTGAACCGCAACAGTGCACCACGGACCTTTTTGCCATAAAGATAGGGGGCACTGATTCCGGAATACGCCGGTTTTGGTTCTGCAATACAAAGATGGCAAAGGTTTTCCTCCTCCGGTGCCGGACGTCCGCAACGGGTACAGCGATGACAGGAAAGGGCAAAGGGGATTTGGTTCATACAATCCGGACAAATGGGTTGCGCTTCTTTGAGCCGTAATATCTTTCTGCAAAAAGCACAGCGTTTTGGGAAAAACAAACTTTTTGCTCTGTCAAGAAT
>JAZPYU010000120.1:0-4691 GCA_045544295.1 Ructibacterium sp.
GTTACGGTGTTTGCTTAATCAAACCGCAATTTGAGGCAGGTAGAGAAAAGGTCGGTAAAAAAGGCGTAGTTAGAGATCCGGCGGTACATATTGAGGTTATTGAAAAGGTTTTACATTTTACAAAGGAACTTGGATTTCAGGTGCTGGGATTGGATTATTCTCCGGTCCGTGGCCCGGAAGGTAATATTGAATATTTAATGTATGTGGGAAAGCAAAGGGAGTGTAAAGAGTTTGACATTCCGGCATTGGTAGATGCCTCCCATATCTTAGACAGGTGATGGTTATGAAAAAAATTGCTATCATTCCCAATGATGCCAGGGATGTTGGACTTGTAGAAACAAAAAAAGTCCTTGATATTCTGAAAAAGCATCATATTCATTTGTTTATGGAAGCAATGTTCTCTGAAATGGCTTTTGCGGGTGTTACCTTTGATACCCAGGAAGCGATTCTTGAAAAAGCAGATCTCGCCATTGTTTTAGGCGGTGATGGGACTATTTTGAAGGTTGCACCATTGGCTGCCAAAACCGGGACACCGCTTATGGGAATTAACTTGGGTCATCTTGGCTTTCTTGCTCAGACGGAAAAGGGCAAGTATCAGGTGTTGGAGGAAATCTTCACTGGGAATTATACGTTAAGAGAGTGTATGATGCTGGATGCCACTGTTTTGGAAAATGACGTTGTAAAGGCAGAATTTACCGCCCTCAATGATGTAGTAATATCCGGCGATGGTTATAGCCGTATTATCAATGTTTCGGCATCTGTGAACGGTACTTGTATCGGTGATTATTCTGCGGATGGATTGATTCTTGCAACCGCGGTAGGCTCTACGGCATATTCTTTGTCCGCAGGCGGAGCAATTATGCATCCGGAAATGAAAGCAATGATGTTAACACCTGTTTGCCCGCATACCCTGACGGCACGATCTATGGTAGTTCCCGGCGATTACGTGGTGGAAATGACTTCAAAACCGCCCTATCGTTCGGATGTAATTGTTATGGTAGACGGGAAACGTTGTTATACGCTGGAAGAAAATCAAAAAATCCGGATTACACGTTCTAACAATGTGACAAAGGTTTTGATTCCCGGTGAACAAAATTTCTTTGATATATTACGGGAAAAATTATCCGACTAATTCTTAAAAGGAGGTGCGTTATGCTTAGAGAACTTCATATTAAAAATGTTGCTGTAATTGAAGAAATAACCGTAACATTTGATGACGGATTTCATGCATTGACCGGTGAAACCGGTGCGGGTAAATCCATTTTGATTGATTCTATCAATATGGCTCTTGGCGAACGTACCGCAAAAGAGTTGATTCGGACCGGCACCGATATGGCATTGGTGGATTTGGTTTTTGAACCCAGCAAAGCGGTGGAAGAAGAATTGCGGGAACTGGGCATTGAAACGGAAGATGGATTCCTTTATATCAGCCGGCAGATTAGCACAGACGGGAAAAGCCGTTGCCGGATTAATGGGCATATGGTTCCCCTTGGTAGTTTAAAAGAAGTAGCGGGATATCTTTTGACCATTCACGGCCAGAATGATAACCAGAGTATTCTTTCCCCAAAGGCCCATATGGGCTTTGTGGACAATTATGGCGGCTATACTACCTTGCTTTCGGCCTACCAGGCGCAATATCAGGTTACCAATAGTGTGAAGGAAAGTTTGGAGCAACTTTTGACTGATGAAGAAGAAAAGGCACGCAGAATTGACCTTTTGACATATCAGATACAGGAAATATCTTCTTCCGGCTTAAAAGAAAACGAGGAAGATAGTCTATTAGAAAGAAAAGAATATTTGGCACATTTTGAAACGGTAGCGGAACGTACCGAGAAAGCGTATCTTGCGCTTTATGGTAACGAAGATAGCGTTTCTGCTTATGATCAGGTTTCGGATGCGGTGCGGCATTTGGAACAGATACATAATCTGGACGAAACGTTAGATGGGTTTTATCAAACTTTACATTCCGTCTTAGCAGATATGGAAGATGTCACCCATGAACTAAAAAGTTACGTAGGCAATATTGATTATGAGCCCGACGAATTGGATCATATCGAAAGCCGATTACATCAAATTTCAAATTTAAAACGCAAGTACGGGAATTCTGTAGCGGAGATACTGAATTACTTAACCTCTGCGCAAGAGGAATTGAATCGTATTGAGAATGCGGATGCTGAAAGAAGTCGATTAACCGCTCTTTTAGAAAAAGAGGAGGCTGTTTTGGAGCAGTTGGCAATGGAACTTTCGGATAAGCGCAGAGAAGCGGCGATTGATTTACAGACTGCCATTATGAAAGAATTATCTGATTTAGATATGGAGAAAATGCGGTTCTCAGTATCGGTGGAACCTTTGGTTGATGGAGAGAAGTTGCACTACACCAAGTATGGTGCAGACAAGGTTGAATTTTTAATTTCCGGAAATCCCGGTGAGGCTTTAAAGCCCTTGGCTAAAATCGCCTCCGGTGGTGAAATGTCAAGAATTATGCTTGCCATTAAATCGGTATTGGCGGATGGAGATTTGGTAGAAACTTTGATTTTTGACGAGATTGATACCGGCGTTAGCGGTCGTGCGGCACAAAAAATTGCAGAAAAGATTTGTATGCTTGGAAAAAATCATCAAATTTTGTCCATTACCCATTTAGCGCAGATTGCCAGTATGGCAGATACCCATTTTCTGATTGAAAAAAACTTTGATGACGAACATACCAGAACCAAGGTAATTTCCCTTGATGAAGAAAAACGTAAAGAGGAACTTGCCCGGATTATTGGCGGTGTTATGATTACGGATTTAACGTTGCAGGCAGCACAGGAAATGCTTGATATGGCGGCTTCGGTAAAGGAGAAACGTTAAGATGGCAATGGAACAGATTGGGTATGTGGCTAAAATTGAAAATGGAATTGTCAAAATTAAGGTTGAAAGAGAATCCGCTTGTGGCGGTAATTGTGCCGGATGTCACGGGTGTCCGCAAAATGCAGTTTTTGTGGAGGCACCGAACGATCCGGAAAAACCGTTTTTGATAGGCGAAGAAGTTGTGGTTGTGATGCCTACAAAAAGTTTCTTTGCCGGTATGTTGAAAAGTTACGGCGTTATGATTTTTACTATGATTTTTGGTGCTTTGCTTGGATTTTTTATTTTTCAAAAGGAAGTTTTTTCTGTGATTGGTGGATTTAGTGGTTTGGTTTTTGGCGGATGGCTGGTACATTTGCTTGGAAAACAAACTTCAAGCCACATCACAGTGCTTAGAAAAGAATTGGACAGCAAGAAGGTGATAGATGAATGAGAGAGCCTAAAAGAATTACTGTTTTTTTAGGATATTATGGTAGCGGTAAGACAGAACTTGCCGTAAATTATGCCTTATACCTGAAAAAAATAGGTAAGAAAGTAATTGTGGTTGACTTTGATTTGGTGAATCCATATTTTAGAACCAAGGATGCAGAAATGTTGTTTCGGGAAAACGAAATCGAACTGATTGCTCCGGTGTTTGCAAACACCAACTTGGAAAACCCTATTTTGCCGGCAGAAATTTACCGTGTGTTTGAAGAGAAAGATGCTTATATTATTTTTGATGTTGGTGGTGGTGATGACGGAGCAACACCCCTTGGATATTATCAACAACAATTATCCAAAGAAGCGTGTGATGTTTTTTATGTTTTAAATCAACGTCGGCTTTTGACGGCAGATTTAGAGAGTGCCTTAGATATTTACGAGGATATCGCCTCGGTACTCCGGATAGGGGTTACGGATATCATTAACAATACTCATTTAAAAGAGGAAACCACATCGGAAATGATTTTGGAAGGACAAGAATTGGCAGAAGCCTTTTCCAAAACTTTACAAATTCCGCTGACTTATATCAGTGGTGCAGAAGAACATCTTGCAAAGTTACCGGCAAAATATGATTCTATGAAATTTCCGATTCAGTTTTATATCAATTTGATTTTTTAAGGAGGAAAAGAAAATGGCCAAAGTTACATTCCGCGTGGAGAGATGTAAGGGTTGCGAACTGTGTACCACAGTTTGCCCCAAAAAGATTATCGCAATGGATGTAGAAAAAATTAACGAAAAAGGTTTTCATCCGGCAACGATAACCGACCAAGAACAATGCATCGGTTGCGCATTTTGTGCTACCGTTTGTCCTGATTGTGTCATCAAAGTGGAAAGATAGGAGGAATCACTATGGAAAAGAAAGTATTAATGAAAGGAAATGAAGCCTTGGCAGAGGCGGCCATCCGTTGCGGATGTCGGCACTTCTTTGGCTATCCTATTACCCCGCAGACAGAACTTGCGGCGTATATGGCAAAGCAGATGCCCAAGCGTGGCGGTGTATTTTTGCAGGCAGAAAGTGAAATTTCTGCAATCAATATGGTATATGGTGCGGCAGGCTCCGGCGCAAGAGTTATGACCAGTTCTTCAAGCCCCGGTATCAGTTTGAAGCAGGAAGGTATTTCTTATATTGCTGGTGCAGACCTTCCTTGTGTCATTATCAATATTGTTCGTGGTGGTCCTGGTCTTGGCGGCATTCAGCCTGCACAGTCTGACTACTTCCAGGCAACCAAAGGCGGTGGCCACGGTGATTATCGTTTATTGGTTTATGCTCCGTCTTCCGTACAGGAAATGGCAGACCTTGTTGAAAAAGCATTTGACAAGGCCGACGAATATCGTATGCCCGCTATGATCATGGGCGATGGTAT
>JAZPYU010000121.1:0-1508 GCA_045544295.1 Ructibacterium sp.
AGCCATGTCGTTCTGTGAGCCAAGGAGTTGATCATTTGGTTTGTCTTCCTAAGACCGCTTGGCCTCCGACTTCGATGGTACTTTTTCCGGCACCTGCCGGTCCGTCAATAGCAATCTTAATGCTTTTCATCTGTTTCCTCCGATTATTTCCAATTTCTTACGATATTCATCAGTTCTGCGATGCTCCACACCGTCTTACTGAATTCTATCCCCATTTTATGGGTAACAATTCCGTCAATCCCCAGTTGTTTTGCCCCTTCCAATTTATCAGGAATGGGAACCGTTCCGTCACAAATCATCAATCTGGCTTCCGTCTTACAGATGGCAGTCTTTGCGGCTTCCACGCCATCCACGCCCTCTAATTCCACAACGTTCCGTAGCGGCAAGTCAAATTCCATAGCCAAATCCACATCAAAACGGATACCCCGCAAAATCGGGGTATAAAGCCGGGACGGGTCCTTGACCCGCTTCACAAGCGCCCGCACCGTTTCCGGTCCGGCATATAAAAGCACATTCCCAACCCGGGTATTGATATTCTCAGCAATTTTATCATAGGAGCCGTTCATACTGGCACCAAAGAGGGCATCCAAAGAAACCGGCATATGCAGGTACTTTACATAGGGAATGTTCCATTCCTCACACGCCGCCATTGCCGCCTGAGATTGACAGGCATCGGGGGTTTCGCATAAATCTGCCACACCTTTGATATCTTCTTGCTTTAAAAGGCGGAGCATACTTTCTTTTTGAAACCGCCCCACCATGGCACTGCCATCGCCATAACTGCCTGCCGCCGCAAAATTAGAAAAGACACACAGATAAGAAATCCCGTTTCTGTCCAGCATCCCTGTGAATTTTTTCGCCTCATTGCCGCCGGCAAGAACTAAAATCATACTTCCTCCTCAGGAAACTCTGGTTCTACCTCTTCCACCAAAGGAGCGCCACAGGCAGAACAATAATCTTCCTGAATTTCACAAACCCGACCGCAAACAGGACAAGCAACTTCCTCGCCCATATTCTTTACTTTGCTTTCTTTTTCTTCCAGGGTGCGAATTCTGGCAAGTTTCGCCTCTACAATCTGGAACTTCATCTGCAAATCCTCAGAAAGAGACGGGTCATTTTTCAGTTCCTGATAGGCTTGTTTACCAATCTCTAAATATAATTTTTTCAAATCATTTTTCAGGTCGTAAACGCTGTATTTGATTTTGGAAATTTCTTTTACCTCAACAGCCTTTTTACCAACTACGGCAATGACATCTTCCACCGTTTTTCTTAAATCCATATTTTTGAAATCCATAAGACTTCCTCCTTTATTATACATTGAAGCGGAACAATACAATGTCCCCATCTTTCATTATATACTCTTTTCCCTCAGAACGGACCAAACCTTTTTCTTTTGCACCATTCATACTGCCGCATTCCATCAAATCCTGGTAAGCAACAACCTCGGCACGGATAAAACCACGCTCAAAGTCTGTATGAATTTTACCGGCAGCCTGGGGTGCCTTGGT
>JAZPYU010000122.1:0-16563 GCA_045544295.1 Ructibacterium sp.
TTATTATCATATCAATTTTTTCGAAACCGGTCAATGATTTTTGGCGACTTTACAGAAAAACACCGCAAGTCGCGGTGTTTTTTAGTCTTATCTCATATTATCCACTGCATTTTTTGCACCATCTACTACACTCTTTGCAGCACCACCCGCACCATCTACAATATCTTTTGCGGCATTTCCTACACCATCAGCAATATCCTCTGCAGCGTTTTTCCCATCCTGCCCCATCGCTTCGCTCTTCTCACTTTCATGGGTGGTTTCCGGGGTTGGGGTACTGGTGCTTTTTGGGGGTTCACCTGCTTTTCCGTCAGTATCTTTGCCTTCATCCATAGTAGTAGTCCCCATGGTACAACCCACGGATAACAGGCAGACACAGATTGCCATCAGATATGCGACCAACTTCTTTTTCATGGTTATTTCTCCTTTTTCTTAGAATTTATCAATATTTTAACCACTGAAAAAGGAATTATACTATCTATTTTTCAAACCCCTCAAAATCTACTTTAACAGATTTTCCATATTCACTGGGAGACATTCCGGTTATTTGCCGAAACCGTCTGGAAAACAAGTGAATGGAATCAAACCCAAGAAAACCGGCAATTTGCGAAATGTTCAAATTTCCTTCACGTATCAAAATTTTTGCAGTTTCCATTTTCATATTTGCAAAATAGGCCATAACCCCCATCCCAACTTTTTCTTTGAAAATATTTTTAAGTCCGGAGGCGCTAATACCAACTTGGTTTAAGACTTGAGAAAAAGTAAGTTTTTCTTGAATATTTTCCTGCATATAATGAATGACAGAACTTACCACATCTTGTTCCAAACCCCGACGCAATGGCGTTGTATTAAACGAAACATCACCATAACTCCGATAAAGGGATATCAGTAATTGTTCTAAAAAAATCATCAACATCTGCTCAGAGCCAAACAACGCCTCTTTCCTTCTTTCCAAACCAGTCAAAAATGTGTTTTCTAATGGTGAGGAAAATGCTTGTTTTGCTTCAAAAACAATATTTCCAAGCAACTGTTTTTCCCTATCAGATAAAGGAAAAGTTTTTTTCTTAAAAAAATCCATCACCGGAGATAAACATTGAAATGAAATAATCACAAGGTTAGGTGCCACTTTGCCGTCTGCTCTTAAATTATGATATTCGTTAGGTTGATGAAAAATAGCCTGACCTTGCTCCAAGGGAAACCATTGGTGATCACGATTTACCTCAATTTTCCCTCTGTCAACATAAACAATTTCCCAAAAATCATGGCTCTCACCAACAAAAAAATAATCCTTCTCATATTCAAAGTAATGCACCGTTGCTATTTTGGAAATATTAAGCACTTTTTTTAATATTGTCATTTGATATTCCATTTCTTTTCACCTCTGTTTTATTTACTCTAACACATTTTGGCTAAAAAAGCAACATTTTTGTCTTATTAGATAAAGTATTTTTTTCTAAAAAGTGATATATTTAGATAAAGACTTTTATTTAGGAGGAATTTGTTTATGAAAATTTTAGTTACCGGTGGCGCCGGCTACATTGGAAGTCACACCAGCGTTCAACTTTTGAACGCAGGGTATGAAATTGTAATTGTTGATAATTTGTGCAACAGTTCTGCAGAAGCAGTAAAGCGCATTGAAACTTTAGCAGGAAAGAAACCTATTTTTTATGAATTGGATTTGTGTGACGAAGCCTCTGTAGAAAAGATTTTTTCTGAACAAAAAATTGATGCAGTTATTCACTTTGCTGGCTTAAAGGCAGTTGGAGAATCTGTATCTATGCCTATTACATACTATAACAACAATCTTTTAAGCACCTTAAACCTTTGTAAGGTTATGAGCAAGCACGGTTGCAAGAAGTTAGTTTTCAGTTCTTCCGCTACGGTTTATGGAAAACCCGCATCTGTTCCGATTCGGGAAGATTTCCCTCTCTCTTGCACCAACCCTTATGGCCAAACAAAGTTTATGATTGAACAAATTCTGCAAGACTTATATGTATCTGATAACGAGTGGGATATTGCTCTGCTTCGTTACTTTAATCCCGTTGGCGCCCACAAGAGCGGTATGATCGGCGAAGATCCTAAGGGAATTCCCAACAACCTGATGCCCTATATTTCTCAGGTTGCCATCGGTAAGTTAGAAAAACTCTCTGTGTTTGGTAATGATTACGACACTCCGGATGGCACCGGCGTACGTGATTATATTCACGTAGAGGATTTGGCCCATGGACATTTAAAAGCGCTGGAAAAATTACAGACACATGTAGGTGTTGTTGTTTATAACTTAGGTACCGGTCAAGGCTACAGCGTATTGGATATGGTACACGCTTTTGAAAAAGCATGTGGTAAAGAAGTTCCTTATCAGATTTGTGACCGTCGTCCCGGTGATATTGCTGCTTGTTATGCAGATCCCACAAAAGCCCGTGAAGAATTAGGCTTTGTAGCAACCCATTCGTTAGAGGAAATGTGTGAAGATACCTGGCGTTGGCAACAAATGAATCCGCAAGGATATAAAAAATAGGAGGTTTACAAAATGAAAAAAACAACTTTAATTGCATTGGCAGCAGGTATGGGAAGCCGATTTGGCGGTTTTAAACAGATGGAACCTGTTGCAGATAACGGCGCAGTTCTTTTAGATTTTTCTGTCTATGATGCCATTGCGTCCGGTTTTGATAAAATTGTATTTGTCATCAAAGAAGAAATGTATGAAGATTTCAAAAAACTTGTTGGCGATCACATTAAAGGTGCGGAAGTTGATTATGTATTCCAGGAAACTGCATCTATGCCGGAAGGCAGAACCAAGCCTTGGGGAACTGCTCATGCCCTCCTCTGCTGTCGTGATAAAGTAGACACACCTTTTGCAATCATTAACGCAGATGATTATTATGGCAGAAACGCTTACAAAGATTTGCACGAACATTTAATTCAGGCAGAAGGTCTTGATTTTGCCATGGTTGCTTTTGAGTTAAAAAATACTTTAACGGAAAATGGAACCGTTGCACGTGGTGTTTGTGATATTGAAAACGGATATTTAAAATCTATCACAGAGCGGACAAAGATTAAAGATTTTAAATATACTGAAGATGGAGAAAATTGGATTGATATGCCGAAAGATACACGTGTTTCTATGAATCTTTGGGGCTTTACACCGGATATTTTTGAGGTATTGGAAGAAAAATTTGAAGTTTTCCGCAATAACTTAAAGGATCCTTTAAAAGATGAATTCTTTATTCCTATGGTGGTTGACGAATTGATTCAGGAAAACAAAACCAAAGTTAAAGTATATTCTTGTAAGGATAAATGGTATGGTATGACTTACCGCGAAGATTTACCTACGGTTCGTCAGGCAATGAATCAAATGATTCAGGAGGGGTATTATGAGGGGTTATAATATCGAAGAAGTTTGTAATTTGTTTGCTTTAGAAGGTGAATTTCAAAGTGCAGCACCGTATGGCGACGGGCACATCAATGACACTTATTTGGTAAAAACTTCTGAAAGAGAATACATTCTGCAAAGAATCAACGGTGAAGTTTTTAAAAATCCTACGCAGGTTATGGATAACATCGTTGCTGTTACCAATTATCTTCGTAAAGAAATCGAAAAGGCAGGCGGTAATCCTGATCGGGAAACGCTTACTGTAATTCCTGCCAAAGACGGTTTATATTACCACATTTCAGAGCAAAGCGATTTATTCCGCGTTTATCTTTTTGTAGGGGATACCATCACCTACCAAAAAGTTGAATCTCCGGAACTGTTTTATCGCATTGCCAAATCTTTTGGCAAATTTCAAAATATGCTAAAAGATTTTCCTGCAGAAGAATTAAACGAAACCATCGTTAACTTCCATAACACAGTTTCTCGTTACCGCGACTTTAAAGCAGCGGTTGAGAATGATGCTATGAAACGTGCCGCAGATGTTACTGAAGAAATTCAATTTGTTTTGGATCGCGAAAAAGATGCATCTGTTGTTTTGGACGCCATCGCAGATGGCAGCGTTCCGTTGCGTGTTACCCATAACGATACCAAGTTAAACAACATTCTGGTTGACAAAGAAACCGGTGAAGGTCTGTGTGTTATCGATTTAGATACCGTTATGCCGGGCTCTATGCTCTATGATTTTGGTGACTCTATTCGTTTTGGCGCAAGTACCGCTGCGGAAGATGAAAAAGATTTAGACAAGGTTTGGATGGACATCGACTTGTTTGAACAATATGTAAAAGGTTATATGGAAGCCCTTGGTTCTTCTATGACAGAAAAAGAAATTGAACTTCTTCCTTTCTCTGCCAAACTCCTTACCTTAGAGTGTGGCTCTCGTTTTCTTGCCGATTACTTAAATGGTGACACTTATTTCAGAACCCACTATCCCGGACAAAATTTAGATCGTGCTCGTACACAGTTCAAATTAGTTGCAGATATGGAAGAAAAAATGGAACAAATGTCTGCTATTGTAAAAAAATATATTTAACCGGAGGGCTACCATGCGTCTTATTATCTGTGAAAATTATGAAGAAATCTCCAAAAAAGCGGCTGACATCATTGCAGCACAGGTTTTATTAAAACCGAATTGCATTTTAGGCCTTGCAACCGGCTCTTCTCCTATTGGCGCTTATGAAAATTTGGTGAATATGGGATTGGACTTTTCAAAAGTTACCACCTTTAACCTTGACGAATATTATCCCATTACACCGGATAATGACCAAAGTTACTATTATTTTATGAATCACCACTTATATAGCAAGGTGAACTTAAAGCCGGAAAACATCCACATTCCCAATGGCGCCACCAACGACCCGGAAGGGGAATGTGCGGCATACGATGCTATGATTGAGGAAAAAGGTGGCATTGACCTGCAATTGTTGGGTATTGGCCAAAACGGTCACATTGGTTTTAATGAACCGGATACCTCGCTTTTTGCCGGAACTCATATGACCGGACTGACCCAAAACACCATTGAAGCCAATGCAAGATTTTTTGAAAAAATCGAAGACGTTCCCACCAAGGCATTGACCATGGGTATGGCTTCCATTATGAAAGCCAAAACCGTTTTGTTGGTTGCAAACGGCAAAGCAAAGGCTCCTGCCATCAAGGCTTTAATGAGTGGAAAAATTGACCCGCAAGTTCCCGCGACCCTACTTTCTTGCCACCGCGATGTAATTATCATCGTTGATAAAGAAGCGGCATCAGAACTTTAATTTTTTAACCAATAAAAAAACACCCTCCTATGGTAGAATAGTATAAACTATCACAGGAAGGTGTTTTTTTATTCTTCTTTTTGCCGATGCAACCGTTCTACAATAATCAAATCATCACCAATTTTTTTAATATTTTCCCAAGGAATCGATTTTTCCGGCTCTTTTCCAAAAAGGCCAAACGCCCGATATCTTCCCGGAACACGTATAGCAAGAACTCTACCAGTTACTGCATCCAATTCCAGGTCTGAAACAAAACCCAACCGTTCTCCATCACCTACGTGAATCACTTCTTTTTCCTTGAGTTCTCCAAAGGTATAAATCATTTGCATCAAGCCTTTCCTTTGATTTCTTATTCTATCTTATGATGCTATCTTATTCTTTATACCTGTTATTGCAGATACGGAGCAAGTTTTGTGGGTAAAAAATATCCTTTTTCGTGACTGCAAACAGGACACTTTGGCGGCACCTCTGTGCCCTCAAAAATATAACCGCAATTTAAGCACATCCAGGACTTAGGTTCCTGTGACGTATACATAGTATTATTCTCTAAAAGGTCTGCCAAAAGGCCAAATCTGTCTCCATGACTTTTTTCTATTGTGGCAATTTTATAAAAAGTTTCCGCAATTTGAGGGAACCCCTCTTCCTTTGCAATATTCCCAAAGTTTTGGTATACATCATCGTGTTCTTCGTATTCATTATGCTGACCGGCTCTTAGCAACTTTACCACGTTTTCATAAATATCTACCGGATAACTTCCATCAATGGCAATATTGTTTCCGGAACATTCTGCCAAATACTTATAAAAAATTTCCGCGTGTTCCTTTTCCTGCCCGGCCGTGAACAAAAACACATCGGCGATTGCCGGCAAATTTTCCTTTTTCGCTTGTCCTGCCGCAAAGGTGTAACGATTTCTTGCCTGACTTTCACCTGCAAACGCCCGCATCAAATTGTCCTTTGTTTTGCTTTCCATAAAGGATATACTCATACCATTTCCTCCTTAAGATTTTTAAGTAGTATATCCTTCATTTCCATTTTTATGTAAAATACTTTAATTCCTTTATTTTAGCATAAAAAATGATGGTAGACACTGTTTTTTAGTGTCTACCATCAGTATATTATTTCATACCAAGCACTTACTTTTTTAATTCCTGATTAACTTTTGAACGCGATCCATAAAGAGCGCAACTTCAATTCTGGTCGCATTTCCTTGTGGGTTCACCCAACCATCGCCATAGCCGGACATCAATCCCGCACCTACACAGGCTGCAACAGCATCTCTGGCATAAAAATCAATGGAATCCTTGTCAAGAAACTGATTTAAAACACCCGTATTGGGAATTGCAGTCAAAACTCCCTCTTTTTGCAGTACCCGATAAGCCAGGGTTGCCATATCTTGTCTTTTAATCTTGTTGTCAGGATCAAAGAGATTATTTCCGTCTCCCTCGGTGATACCTAATGCTCTTGCAACACCAATCTCCTGATAATAATACGTGCCGGGATAAACATCATCAAAGTTTTTCTCAAAAGTAGCGGTCTTTCCTAAAATACGCAAAAGAAGTACCGTGTTATCCGCTCGGGTAATATAGGAGTCCGGGTCAAATTCTGTTTCGCTAACACCACGGATAATTCCCTGGGATGCCAGACTGTTTACTGAATCCATCGCCCACCAATAATCAAGCATATCCGTAAACTTATTGACGTATTTTTCGCCTTCTGCTTGTCCGGTTCCTATCATAGGTTTTGTCACCGCAACAACTTCTTCTTTCATATCGCCATTCATATCCTGCATTAACTGATAGATAGATGGATTATCAATAAAGTTATGATAGGTGAACATACAATAGCCGCCGATATTTTTATTGCTACGACCCAAAGCAATATGATTTTTCAATTCCTCTGTTCCTTGGACTCCTGTCCACGCGGGCAGTGTACTGGTTGTGGTACGATAAGCCCCCTCACCAATATAAAGTGCTACATCGGTTTCTGCAACCAAATCAGACCACCAATCACAAAGGATACTATAATCTGCAATTTCATAACCAATATTCCAATAGATTTGAGGAATAATATAATCTACCCAACCATTCTCTACCCATGCTTTGGAATCTGCAAAAATCTTATGATAGGAGCCACCGCCATTGGTATTACTTCCTCCGGGCATTTCAGAGGCATTTGCCCAAATTCCCCGGGGGCTGATACCAAAAGCAATATCTTTTTTTGCTTTATGCAGTTCGGTATCAAGTTTTTCAACCAAACGATTTACCATTGCTCTCCGCCAATCGGCTTGATTGGGATATTCATCTTTGTAGAAGGAATAAGTGCTATCGTCATTAAACTCATCTTCCGGGTAGAAGTAATCATCCATATGCAATCCGTCTACATCATAATTTTTAACGATTTCCAAAGCACCTTTTACAATCAAATCCACAGAAGAACTGTCGCCCGGATTATAATACATTTTACCATTGGCATCAGTTAAAACCATTTCCGGATGCAAAACAGCCGGGTTATTTGCGGCAAGTTTTTCGCTTTCCTGCGCAGAAGTGGTAATGCGATAAGGGTTGATCCAGGCGTGCAACTCCATATCCCGCCGATGGGCCTCTTCAACCGCAAAGGCAAGTGGATCAAAACCATTTTTAGGCGCAATTCCTTGGGTTCCTGTTAAATAACGAGACCAAGGAAAGATTTCGGATTTGTATAATGCATCACCGGCTGGGCGAACCTGAAAAAAGATGGCGTTAAAGCCCATTTTTTCACAATGGTCAAAAATCGTAATCAATTCATTTTTTAAAACACCTGCATCAGTAGTTGCTTTGGATGGATAATCAATATTAGACACCGTAGAAACCCAGACACCCCGTAATTCTTTTTCCCGGGCAGAAACTGTGCTTTGCGCAGGAGAATAAAAAACACCAATAGCAATCACAGACGCTATCGCCAACGCTAAAACCCGTAAAGAAAAATTATGTTTTGCAAACATACCAATCACTCCTTTTACGTCTTGTCCTATTTCTATGAAAAAAATTTTGCAATAAGACGCTTTTTCCTAAAAAACTGTTCTTTATTTGCAGAAATTCTCTACATAATGCTCCATTGCCGCATCAATAATTTTAACAGCGTCTTCCCGTCCGCGAATTTCATCAACCGCTGTATCTTTGTTTTCCAGATTTTTATACACCGAGAAGAAATGCTTCATTTCATCAAAAATATGTTTCGGCAACTGATCAATGTCGGTATAAAGGTTATAATTGGGGTCATTAAATGGAATGGCAATAATCTTCTCATCTGCCCTTCCATTATCCATCATAGAAATTACACCAATGGGATATGCCCGAACCAAAGACATCGGTTCTAATGATTCGGCACAAATCAGCAGAACATCCAATGGGTCGTTGTCATCACCGTAGGTCCGAGGAATAAACCCATAATTTGCCGGATAGTGGGTGGATGTATAAAGAATTCTGTCCAGTATAATATACCCAGTCTCTTTATCCAATTCATATTTTTTCTTACTTCCCTTAGAAATTTCAACCACACAGATAAAATCCTCTGTGGTAATCCGTTTTGGGGAAATATCATGCCAGATATTATTTGCCATTATTATCCTCCGTATAATAATTTTTCACTTCTTCTATTAAATCACCAATATATTCCCGTTTGGTGTAATCTTCATTTGCATCACAAAGTTCAATCAATAATTTTTCCATTTCGGTAGGATTTTCTTTCCCTGCCATAATTTTCTTTAAGGTTTTTAATGCCGCTCTGTGTGGTAAAGATAGTTCCCTTAGTATCATTTTCCCTAAGAAATTATAAATTGAAATATTTTCCGGCAAACCTTGTTTAAAATTTTTCACAATCACAAGATTATCATAGTATTCCCGGCATTCTATTGGAGTAATGCCCGTAGTGAAAATGAGAATTTTTTTATTTTTTAAAGATGCCAGATTTTTTGTAATTAAAGTAACACCATTGATTGCCTCAGCATAAAGCCCACCGCCGTAGATAATCACATCATAGGAAAGCAAATCTTCTAATTTTACTTCTCTGCTATCACAAACCCGACAGCCAAGGTCTTCCGCAATCCACTCAGCATACCTTTTGGTGGAGCCATATTTTGATTTATAAAGAACAATACTATTCATTCTATCACCTCAATCATACATAGTATGAAAAACGAAAAAATAGAAGTATTTTTTAGAAAGGGGATGGTATAACGCCGCCCCCATTCCTCGTTACGCCTTTTTCAGAGCGATAGCCGCCTTTGCTTTTTCCGCAATATTTTTTGCATCCAAGCCATACATTTCCAAAAGAACGTTAGGTTTGCCACTCTTACCAAAAACATCCTCCGTTCCTACTCTAAGCATAGGAACCGGAACTGTTTCGCAAAGCACCTCTGCAACCGCGGAACCTAAACCGCCAATAATGTTATGTTCTTCCGCAGTAACAATAGCACCGGTTTCTGTTGCCGCCTTCATAATAATATCCTTATCAATCGGTTTAATGGATGCCATATTGATAACCCGTGCAGAAATTCCTTGTTCAGCCAGAATTTTCTTAGCCTCCAAGGTTGCCGGTACCATAAGACCGGTTCCGATTAAAGTAACGTCCGCACCGTCTTCCAACATAACACCTTTACCGATTTCAAACTGATAACTATCATCAAAAATAGTAGGTACAGCCAAACGGCCAAACCGCAGATATACAGGACCGTTATGTTCAATCGCCGCCTTTACCGCAAGACGGGATTCGGTAGCATCTGCCGGATTTAAAATAATCATACCCGGAATGGTCCGCATAATACCCATATCTTCTAAACACTGATGGGTTGCGCCATCTTCACCTACAGAAATACCAGCATGGGTTGCACCAATTTTAACATTCAAATGAGGGTAACCAATAGAGTTGCGGATTTGCTCAAAAGCACGACCTGCCGCAAACATTGCAAAAGAACTTGCAAAAACCGTCTTACCACAAGATGCCAAACCTGCCGCTACCGCCATCATATTACCTTCTGCAATACCGGAATTGATAAACCGATCCGGATATACCTTTTTAAAACCATCTGTCTTGGTAGACTTGGAAAGATCTGCATCTAAAACAACAATATTCTCATTTGCACCAAATTCCACTAAGGCATTTCCGTACGCTTCTCTGGTTGCAATTTTTTCTCCGATTTGATAACTCATTCTGCCGCACCTCCCAGTTCATTCAAGTAAGCATCAAGTTCTGTAATCGCCTGCTCATATTGTTCTTGATTGGGCGCTGCACCGTGCCAACCAGCCTGGTTTTCCATATAAGATACACCGCGACCTTTTACCGTCTTTGCAATAATCAAAGTGGGCTGTCCCTTGGTGTTTTTCGCCTCTTCGATTGCACCTTCAATTTGATTAAAATTATGACCGTCAATGGTAATTACATGCCAGTTAAACGCTTCAAACTTTTTATCAATGGGGGTAGGATTCATAACCTCTGTTACATCGCCATCAATCTGCAATCCATTAAAATCAAGGAAAGCGGTCAGGTTGTCCAGGTTATAATGAGCCGCAAACATTGCTGCTTCCCAAACCTGACCTTCTTCAATTTCACCATCACCTAAGATGGCAAAAACACGATAATCTTTTCCGTCAAGTTTTCCTGCCTTTGCCATACCGGCTGCCGCACTGATTCCCTGTCCCAAAGAACCGGTAGACATATCCACACCGGGAACGCCCTTCATATCCGGATGCCCTTGCAGATAACTATCTGCCCGGCGGAAGGTTTTGATATCTTCCTTAGGTAAAAATCCTTTTTCAGCAAGTGCGCCATAAAGTGCCGGAGAACAATGACCTTTGGAAAGCACCAAACGATCTCTGTCCCCATTTTTCGGATTTTTGGGATCTACATTCATTTCCTTTAAATACAAATATGTAAGGATATCCGCTGCGGATAAAGAACCGCCCGGATGACCCGCTCCTGCGCTGTATACGGCTTCTAATGTCATTTTCCGCACATAGGTCGCTTGAATTTGTAATTGCTTCACTTGTTCTGAATTCATAACATTGGACCTCCATTGATATATAAATTAAAATTATGGTTCTATTTTAAAACCTTTGCCCAACACCTCCCGGACATCGGAAACGATAACAAAAGCCTCAGGGTCAATCCGGTGTACCACTTGCTTCAATTTAGGAAGTTCTGTCTTGCGGATGGCACAAAAGAGAACCTGTCGGTTTTTGCCGGTATACATAGACACCGATTCAAGTCCGGTTACACCCCGTTGCATATGCCGATAAATTCCTAAGGCAATCTCCTTGGCATGTTCCGATATCACATACACCATCTGCGCGTAATCCACACCGGCCAAAACGGCATCAATCACCTTGGTTGTGACAAACAAGGTAATCCCCGAATAAAGAATAACCTCCCATTGTCTGAAAACAAATCCCGCCAAAGAGATGACCAGTCCATCAATAAAAAGGAAAAACTGCCCCACAGAAAAGGACGGAAACTTTCGTTTCAAAAGCAATACCATAATATCCGTTCCACCGGTTGTCCCATTCACAGATAGAACCATTCCAAGGCCAAGTCCCATACCGGCTCCGCCGATAAAAGCAGAAAGTAAGGGTTCGTTGGTCATAGCAGGAATTCCCGCAAACACTTGTGTTGATAAAGATAACACAACCGTTCCCAAAATGGAATAAATCAAAAATTGCTTTGAAAAATATATGAAACCCAGGACAAACAAAGGAATGTTTATCAGCAAAATCAAGATACCAACACCAACACCAGTAATATGATTCAGCACCATAGCAAGTCCGCTGACCCCACCGGCAGTAAGGTGCAACGGCACTAAAAACAATTCCAGCACCGCACCCATAATGATTGCACCTGCAATGGTAAATATACTTTTCTTCCATTTTTCGTACACAATGTCACATCCTATCTGTAATATGTACGAAAAGAGAAGTTTAATCAAACAAATATCTCATCAATTCGGAAATACGTGGCATATTATCTTTCAAGTAAAGATATCCAATCAAAGTTTCTATCCCGGTTGCAATTCGATAATCGGAAACAGAGGCATTTTTAGGGGGATGGGACTTTGCATTCCTGCCCCGATGAAATACCGCTTGTTCCTCTTCTGTCAGTATACCCGCAATTTTATGGTAAAATTCCGCTTGTGCCGCCGCACAGACAAATTTTGTTGCTTGTTTGTGCAGAGCATTCACTTTTTGATCCGTCTTACTGATTAAGAAACTGCGAACATAGATTTCATAAATGCTGTCTCCAATATAAGCCAAAGAAAGAACCCCGTATTGATTGGTGGGTAAAAACTCTCCTGGAAAACTCTTTTTAACCTCTTCAAGCATAACCGTTCCTTCTTTAAATCCTTGTTAATTGCTGACCTTGCGGCGTATCTTTTACTTCGTAACCCTTTTCCTTTAAAGTATCACGCAATGCATCGGATACCGCCCAGTTTTTCTCTGTTCTGGCTTTTGCACGCTTATCTAACATTTCTTGAATTTCAGCGGGAAGAACATCCTCTTCTGTCTGCTGTAACAATCCCAAAACATCACCCAGTTCATGAATCAATCCGCTGGCTGTGGCAATCACCTCTGCCGCAGTATCACTTTCTGCGGTAATGGCCTTATTAGCCGCAGTAACGACTTCAAAAATGACTGAGATGGCATCCGCGGTATTTAAATCATCATCCATTGCCGCAACAAACTTCTCTTTATAATCAGCAAGAATGCCTAAAAATTCTTTTTCAGCGTCATTCAAATCACGTTTTGCAGCAGTTTTTAAGAAAAAGTCCATAGAAGAAAGACAATTCTTAATTCGCTCCAAACCGGATTTGGCAGATTCCATCAAATCCTTACTGAAATTGATTGGACTCCGATAATGAGCAGAAAGCATAAAGAAACGAATCACTTCATAGTCAAATTCCTTTGCTACATCGCGAACGGTAAAGAAATTACCTAAGGATTTAGACATTTTTCTATTATCCACGTTGATATAGCCATTATGCACCCAATAATTTGCAAACTGACAGCAGTTGGCTGCCTCACTTTGGGCAATCTCGTTTTCGTGATGGGGGAAAATTAAATCCTGACCGCCACTATGGATATCAATGGTCTTTCCAAGATAAGTATTGGCCATGGCACTACATTCAATGTGCCAACCCGGTCTACCCATTCCCCAAGGACTTTCCCATGCAGGTTCACCCGGCTTTTGCTTTTTCCAAAGAGCAAAATCCATAGGATCTTGTTTATCGGCATTGATATCAATTCTTGCACCGCTTTCCAGATCCTCCAAAGGTTGATGGGAGAGTTTTCCGTAGTCCTTAAACTTCTTGGTGCTATAATAGACATCTCCATCCACATTATAAGCATAACCCTTATCAATCAAGTCAGAAACCAATTTGATAATGGCATCAATATTTTCTGTGGCTCTGGGATGTATAGTTGCCTCACGAATGCCCAATCCCTTTGCATCGGTAAAATATTCTGCAATATACTGGTCAGCAAGTTCTTTTACCGTGATACCAAGTTCATTGGCCTTGTTAATCATTTTATCATCCACATCGGTAAAGTTTTGTACAAAACTAACCTCGTAGCCTTTATATTCCAAATAGCGACGCAGAGTATCAAATATAATAAACGGTCTTGCATTTCCGATATGAAAATAATTGTACACAGTAGGTCCGCAAGAGTACATTTTTACCTTACCCGGCTCTACGGTCTTAAATTCCTCTTTTTTTCTTGTAAGCGTATTAAACAAATGTAATTTACTTTCCATTTCGCTCCATCTCCTCTAATTTCTTTTTCATCCTTTCCACTTCGGCACGTAAACCACAAAGTTCCATAGAAACCGGGTCAGGAATATGAATCTGATCCAAATCCGCAATGGGTTGTATCGAAGGTTTCGCTGATGCAATCCGCACATTATCACGTTTCACAATATGTGCAGGAACGCCTACACAGGTACTATTGGGCGGAATTTCATTTAAAACAACCGCATTCGCCGCAATTTTACTATTGTCTCCTACTGTAAAAGGCCCCAATATTTTTGCACCACTACCAATGGTTACATTTTTACCAATGGTTGGGTGGCGCTTTCCTTTATCTTTTCCGGTACCGCCCAAAGTAACACCTTGATAAATGGTACAATAGTCACCAACCTCTGCGGTCTCACCAATCACTACGCCCATACCATGGTCAATGAAAACTCCTTTGCCAATTTTAGCAGCAGGATGGATTTCAATACCCGTCTTGGCTCTTGTTTTTTTGGAAATCCAGTCGGCAATAAAATGAAAGCCTTTTCCATCAAACCAATGAGCAATACGATAATTTATCAAAGCACGAACACCCGGATACAAAAAGTAAACCTGTGCTTTTGATTTTGCCGCAGGGTCACGCTCAAAAACAATATCAACTTCTTGTTTAACCAATGAAAAAATCCCCATACTTTTCCCTCAATCCTATTTTGCAATATTTATTATTTTACCCAATCAAAGCAAAACAGTATGACCATTTTGGCATTATTATTTATTTTAACACATTTTCCCCCATTAGTAAAGGAAAAAGTGATAAATATTTCATCTTGATTTTTTTAAAAAATTGGCATATAATGATAACATATCTTATGCAAAAACTGGAAGTTCTATATCCTGACTACGAATTTTGACAAAGGAGTGTTTTATTTGAAGAGAATTTTTATCTTTCTTATGACAATATTATTTCTTTTCTCATTAGTTTCATGCAGTTTTGTTGAACTTCCCGGTTCTACAACACGCCCCCTTCCCAGCGCAACGACTACGCCCAATAGTCCTGACAGCACCGAGGAACCTGATGCATCGGCAGAACCAACCATTGACCCCGCTAACGATCAAAGAAATGAGCCGGAGGTTATCCGAAGCGAAATCGCCAATATGATTCGTGATGCAGAAGAACTCATCAAAGACGGCTTATACGATGATGCAAAAATGGTTTTAAGAGACCTTCGTTCCAGAAATCTGACATCAGCAGAAAAGAAAAAAGTAGACGGTTTACAGTCCCGTATGATTACCATTAGCAACTAAAAAGGTTCGGTGCATAGCACCGAACCTTTTTTAATTCAAGATACCGCCTGCTTTTTGGAAAGTTTCTTCCACCTGCACACGCAAATTTTCAAATGCTTTATCCTGCAATCCGGGATCGTTTTTAAGAACCGCTGCCGCCGCACCTTGCGCCTCTTTTAAAAGTTCCATATCCGTCATCAAGTCTCCTACCCGCATTTGAGGAAGTCCATGCTGACGGGTACCCAAAAACTCACCGGGACCCCGAAGTTCCAAATCTTGCTCTGCAATTTTAAATCCGTCATCGGTATCACAAAGCACCTGCATCCGTTTTTTTGCAAATTCACCGCCTGCACAAAACATCAAGCAATAGGATTGCCACTCTCCACGGCCGACACGCCCCCGCAACTGATGCAGTTGCGAAAGTCCAAATCGTTCCGCATTTTCAATCACCATAATATTGGCGTTGGGTACATCCACCCCAACCTCAATTACCGTGGTAGAAACCAAAGCCTCAATTTCACCTTTGGCAAAACATTCCATAATCGCATCTTTTTCTGCTATTTTCATACGTCCGTGCAACGCTACAATCTTTCTGCCACGATAAGCACCTTTTTGCAGTTTTACTAAATATTCTTCCACTGCATTTGCTTCTATTACCTCTGATTCTTCAATCAAAGGACAGACAAAATATGCTTGTCTACCGGCATTTAACTGTTTTAAAACAAATTCATCTACCTGTCTTCGATTCCCCTCATTGACGGCTTTGGTCAAAATTTTCTTTCTCCCAGCCGGAAGTTCATCAATGATAGAAATATCCAAATCCCCGTATAAAATCAAAGATAAAGTTCTGGGAATCGGCGTTGCCGTCATTACCAAAGTGTGAACTTTCTCACTTTTTCCGGAAAGAGCCGTTCTCTGCCGAACGCCAAAACGATGTTGCTCATCCGTAATAGCAAGACCAAGATTGGAAAATTCCACTTTATCAGTAATAAGCGCATGAGTACCAACGATAATACCGGCGGTTCCATCTGCAATCATCTGCATATTTTCTTTTCGTTCTGCGGTTTTTTGCCCACCGCTTAAAAATGCAACTTTAATTTTCCAAGGAGCAAATAACTTGGTCAGGTTTTCATAATGTTGTTTTGCCAAAATTTCCGTAGGCGCCATCATAACTGCCTGAAACCCTGATTGAACCGCTGCAAACATAATAGCAGCCGCAACCACTGTTTTTCCGGAACCAACATCACCCTGCACCAATCGGTTCATAGGAATATCCCGCCGAATATCAACACAAATTTCGTTAATCACACGTTTTTGAGCATTAGTCAAAGCAAAAG
>JAZPYU010000123.1:0-2667 GCA_045544295.1 Ructibacterium sp.
GCAGGTTCCGGCTCGCCGGGATAAAGGGTTGCAAGCATAGGTTGCATCACCTTTCCGGAATATCGATATGCCAAATCTTCCAAGTGATAGCCGGGATACCGGTTGGCACTTGCTGCCTCTCCGGAAAGGACAATTTGCATGGTGGTAAGTTTGGCGCTGACGCCGGTCATAATTTCAGATAAATCCACTCCGCAAAGATTGGCAATGTTGCAAATCTGACTGATGGGAATGGCACTGGCATTTCGCTCATAAGCCAGATATTCTTCGGCGGAAAGGCCTAATTTTTCGGCAAATTCCTCGGGCGTATAACCGCAGGCATCGCGAAGTTCCGCAATCCGGCGGGTAATATCTCTGATTTCTTCAGTTCCAAAGTTTTGGTTCATAGGTTCAGCTCCTTTTCTGCCAATGGCTGAATTTTATCCTAATATTATACTCTATAAAACAAAAAAATTCAACTATTTTATAAGATTTTTCTCAAGATACTTGAAAATTCTTTCTTTGCATATTATACTATACTAAGATAAAGGAGGGGAACGCTTATGCAACTTTTTCATCATTCTCAGGAAATCTTTTATCGCAATCCTTTTGGCGCGGTAAAGACCGGAACGGAAATTGCCCTGTGCCTTTTGGTTGACGAAAGACCAAATGCTGTCTGGGTTCGGGTGTTTCGTCCAACGGGAGAAGAACAAGTTCCTATGACATTGGAAAAACAGACCGAAGACGGTTTTCTCTACAAGGCAATATTGCCGGCGGGAGAAACCCCTTGTTTGCTTTGGTATGATTTCGTAGCGGAGAAAGAAACCCTCTATTATTATGGTAACAATCCGGAAAGCCTTGGCGGGGTGGGGATGATGGCAGATTTTCCGGCAGGGAACAGTTTCCAGATTACCGTCTATGATAAAAAATATCAAACGCCGGCTTGGTTCCGTGGCCAGGTGATGTATCAAATTTTCCCCGACCGGTTTTTCGGGATACAGGGGAATTCAATCCCCAAAAAGAGAGAAGAATATATCATCCATCCAAACTGGAATGACCCCCTATCCTTTAACCGGCATCCCTATGAGGACGGACCGGCTTGCAATGATTTTTATGGCGGAAACTTAAAAGGAATCAAAGAAAAACTTCCTTATTTGCAAGAACTCGGTGTTGGTGTGGTTTATTTAAACCCTATTTTTGAGGCATATTCCAACCATCGTTACGACACCGGCGACTATAAAAAAATTGACCCGATTTTGGGGACAGAAGAAGATTTTCAAGACCTTTGTAAAGAAGCCGAGATGCTGGGTATCCGTATTATCTTAGACGGTGTATTCAACCATACCGGTGCCGATAGCATTTACTTCAATAAATATGGTAGTTACGGAGCGGGACAAGGGGCGTTTCAAAGTTGGGAATCGCCTTATCGCAGTTGGTTTCAGTTCACCGATTATCCCGATTACCAAAGTTGGTGGGGTTGCAGCAATCTTCCCAATGTGAACGAGATGGAAGAAACCTACCTTAACTATATTCTGCGGGATGAAGATGCTGTCATCAAAAAATGGCTTCGCTATGGTGCATCCGGTTGGCGGTTGGATGTGGCAGATGAACTGCCGGACGAGTTTATTCAGATTCTTCGGGAAGAACTGAAAAAAGAAAATCCGGAGGCGGTGCTCATCGGTGAAGTTTGGGAAGATGCTTCCAATAAAATTGCTTATAGCAAACAAAGAGAATATTTATTAGGAAAAGAACTGGACAGCGTGATGAACTATCCGTTTAGGGATCAGGTGATTGCCTTTTTGATGGGTTGGATGTCGGCGGAAGAAACGAACCGGCGGTTTTTATCCCAAATGGAAAACTACCCTCCGGAAACGCTCCATAGTTTGATGAATATGCTGGGCACCCACGATACCATGCGGATTAAATCCTTGCTGGGCGGGATGGGAGATGATTGCGGAAGTACCAAACTTCCATCCACGGCAGAGGAACTGGCAACCAAACGACTGATGCTGGGTAGTTTCCTGCAAATGACCTTTTATGGAGTTCCCTGCATTTATTATGGGGACGAGGTGGGGATGCAGGGCGGCAAGGACCCCTTTAACCGGGGCACCTATCCTTGGCGGGAAGTGGACCCGGAACTGAGAAACTGGTATGCAAAACTGGGACAAATCCGAAAAGAAAACGATTGTCTGAAACGTGGTGTCTTCAAACCTCTCTACGCTAAGTATGGGGTTTATGCTTATGCCCGATATTTTGAAAATGGCAAAGATCCCTTTGGAGAAAAGGGGAAAGGGGTTGCTCTTTGTATTGTCAATCGTGACGGAGAGGCGCGGGAAGTTGTTCTGGAACTCCCGGCGGAAGTGCAAGGTGAGATGATGGAAATGCTAAAAAGTGAGAAGAAGATTTTTGGAAAAGAAATCTCTTTGACAATCCCTGCCCTTTCTGCAAAACTTTTTGTGAGATAAGAAAAACCGCGAAAAAACGGCGAACAAGTGGTAAAATTCTGGGGAAAATAAAAAAGTAAAAAAATTTTAAAAAAGTACTTGACAAAGGTGGTAAGGCGTGATATACTAAGTAGGCTGTCCCCTGAGAGGGGTAGCAAAAAGCGTGGGAGCACGAGATGTTTGTGGCTACGGCGATAAGGTTAATCTTTACCGCTCGGAAGCAACGGCAAAGGGTGCAGCGTCACGC
>JAZPYU010000124.1:0-2801 GCA_045544295.1 Ructibacterium sp.
GGTTCCATCCCCTCCCGCAGAGATTTCGTTACGGCAACGGGATGGCACAGAGACCCTCCCCTACGTTTCATTTTCCGCAAGGTTTATCGCCAACAAAGGGAAAAGAAAATTAGGTAACATTTGTTCCATATAAAAAGAGAAATGGCAGGAGTGTACTTTTTGTACATGACTGTCATTTCTCGTCGCAGCGACGGGCAAAGTTCGCCAATTTTCAAGCACGACTGAAAAATATTCTTACAATGTCATTCCACGTCACATACACCATCAATAAAATCAAAAGGGCAAAGCCGATGAAATGAATCCAGCCTTCTTTATCTTTGGGGATTGGCTTTCTAAAAATCATTTCCACCAAAACAAAGAAAATTCTGCCGCCGTCTAAGGCGGGCAAGGGCAAAAGGTTCATCAACCCGATATTCACTGCTAAAAATGCCGCAAAGAACAAAAGGTTATAAAAGCCGGTTTGGGCTACCGTGTTCATAGCGTGGACTACCCCCACCGGGCCGGACATTTCCTGCACGCCGACCTGACCGGAAAGCAGCATCCCCAAGGACAAAAACACCAATTTGCCCATCCACACGGTTTGCCAGTAAGCCTCTTTTAAAATTGTGACAGGGTTGATTTTTTCTATGGCAATGTTAAAACCGACCAAATATCCTTTACTGCCGTCTTCATAGGTATATTCCATAGGGAGAAAACTTTCCGTAAATTCTTTCCCGTCACGGCGGACGGTCATGGTGGATTTCTCTCCCCCACTTTGGGACATGGCAAAATTCAAATCCATCCGGATATGCACCTTTTCCCCATTCACCGCCACAATTTTATCGCCCGGTTGTAAAAATGCCGCCGCAGAGGACTCCGGGTTGACACTTTCCACTATGGTAGAAGGCATCCCGCCGCTTACCACAGCACTATGAATGGTCAGCCCCAATACAATGACAAACCCTAAAAGCAGATTCATCACTACCCCTGCCACCAAGATGATGATCCGGGGCAGTGGTTTTTTTTGATTGAATGCGCCGGGGGCGTCACTTTCTTCGTCCTCTCCCTCTAATTGACAATAACCACCCATAGGGATAGCACGAATCGAATAGGTGGTTTCTCTTTTTCCTTTTTTCTGCCAGAGTGCCGGCCCCATACCGATGGCAAATTCGTGTACCGTTACCCCAAAAATTCTGGCGGCAATAAAATGCCCGAACTCATGAACAAAGATAATCACCGAAAAAATTAAAATGGCACCTAACACGGTCCAAATCATACTCATAAATTAAATCCTTCTCTCCGAATTTCACCATCCACTTGAAGCAAATCTTCCAGAGATGGGTTTTTGATATTCTGATGCCGGCACAAGGTCTTTTCTACAAATTCCCCAATCTCTAAAAACTTTATTTTTTCTTCTAAGAAAGCGGCAACCGCAACCTCGTTTGCGGCATTGAGCACCGTGGGCATAATCCCGCCCTGTCTGCCTGCCTCTTTGGCAAGAGCAAGGCAACGGAAGGTTTCTTCGTCCGGCTTGGCAAAGGTAATCTTAGCAAGGTCCGAGAAAGAAACGCTCTCTCCCCTAGCGGGAAGGCGCTCCGGATAGGTAAAGGCATACTGGATGGGGTGTTTCATCGAGGGAAGACCTAACTGGGCAATGACACTATGGTCACAGAATTCTACCATAGAATGAATGATACTCTCCCTTTGCACCACCACTTCGATATCATCAATTTCCACATCAAAGAGCCACTTTGCCTCAATGACTTCCAAACCTTTATTCATCAAAGTTGCACTGTCAATGGTGATTTTAGCGCCCATACTCCAGTTGGGGTGTTTTAAGGCTTGGGCACGGGTTACTTCTTTTAATTCCTCCTTGGTCTTACCAAAGAACGGACCACCGGAGGCCGTCAACAAAATTTTGAAAAGTTCCTTTTTTTCTCCTGCCTGCAAACTTTGGAAAATAGCGGAATGTTCACTATCCACCGGCAAAAGTCGTACACCGTATTTCTTTACGGCATCCATAAAGATGGGACCCGCCGTCACCAAGGTTTCTTTATTGGCAAGGGCAATATCAATCCCTGCCTCAATGGCACGGAGAGTTGGCACCAATCCGGAAAATCCCACAATAGAGGAAAGTACCATATCGGCACCGGTTTCTGCCGCCAAAAAGCAGAGCCCTTCCTGACCGGAAAGAACTTTACAATCGGTGTCCGCTACCATAAGGGCAAGTTCCCTGGCATCCTTTTCATCCGGCACAGCCGCATAGGGCGGACGGAATTTTCGGATTTGCTCTGCCAAAAGTTTTAAATTCTTATTGCCGGAAAGTCCGGTAACTGTAATCTCTTTGATACCGCGCAGGTCCTCGACCACCTCCAATGCCTGGGTGCCGATAGAACCTGTTGCGCCAAGAATGGCTATTTTCATAATGTTCTCCTCAATAGTGTATGTAATTTTCTACGCCAGAATACCGATTTTCAATAAAAATAGGAAAATGGCAGGGGCAACCAGGATAATGCTATCACAACGGTCCAAAATACCACCATGACCGGGCAATAATTTGCCAAAATCTTTGATGCCGCATTGACGTTTTAACATAGATGCTACCAAATCACCAATCTGGGAAATGACGGAAATTATAAGGCCCAAGGCGAACAACTTTTCAAAACTTAGTTTGGCGCCATCAAGACTGCTGGCAAAAAAGTTGTTAATGATAATTCCAAACAAAATGAAACTAAGTCCGCAACCAACCACACCGCCAACGGCACCTGCCACTGTTTTTTTAGGGCTGATACTGGGGCAAAGTTTCTTTCCGCCGATGGTAC
>JAZPYU010000125.1:0-17210 GCA_045544295.1 Ructibacterium sp.
AGTTGGCTTACGTCTTACTTAGGACGCTTTGCGCCATACTTGGAACGGCTCTGCATCCGCTTGTCTACGCCGGAAGTATCCAGAGTACCACGGATAATGTGATAACGAACACCAGGCAAGTCCTTAACACGGCCACCACGGATCATAACAACACTATGTTCCTGCAAATTGTGACCGATACCGGGAATGTAAGCGGAAACCTCGATTCCGTTTGTCAACTTAACTCTGGCAACCTTACGCAGTGCAGAGTTCGGCTTTTTAGGAGTCATGGTTCTTACAGAAGTACAAACACCTCTCTTCTGAGGAGACGCCTGATCGGTAGGCTTTTTCTTGATGGTGTTCATACCAGTCAAGAGAGCCGGTGCAGTAGACTTCTTTTCCACAGTTGCTCTTCCTTTTCTGACCAATTGGTTAAATGTTGGCAATATGTTCACCTCCATACATATAGAATAGTTTATAAAAACGCCGAAGCGCTCTTATCAATGAGAATTTTGATTGAGAATTACTGCACAGGCAACCGGAACATCCACACGGCAAGCCTTGCCCAAAACTTTTTTGGACTCCACCTTTTCTATGGGAATCCCGTGCTCCGTACAAAGAGCAAGAAAAGGTTCCGCTAAGTAAAAATCCGTGTCCTCCGCCAAAAACGCCAGGGTTACCCCACCACGGCGAATGGCTTTTTCTGACTGTTTTAGCCCCACTACGTGAGGTAAACTTCTTAGCCGTTCCATGGTAATTCTCCTTCATCGCACACTGCGAACCTTGTTATTTTACCTCAAATCCCCCGTTTTGTCAAGGGTTTTTTCTGTTTTTTACGAATTGTCGCATTGAACAATCTTTTCTTGTTTTTCCCATTTTCTCTTAGGCATATTCCACATCCGCCCAAGATAGTTACTGTGAGTTTTCAACTTCATAATCGTCAGCGCCAATGGCAATCATATCTTGAAGCGTTCTTCCCATATATTCGGGCATAGGTTCCGGCACCACCGTGAAAGGATAGGTTCTCTTCCGGCTATAACTACCGGCAGTTACCGTGGCAGTAGCCCAAACCCTTTTGTTTTTTTCAAACCAATGGGGTCTGTGTACCTCTCCATCTGTATCAATGGTTTCCTCGGCAGACAAACCGGTAACCCGATCTGTGACACTCCACTTGATTTCCGCTGTCGCTCCGGTTTTGGCATGATATCTTTTAGGAAGATTTTGGGTAATTTCAGAGGCAGAGACATTCTCACCCAAGGTATGAATCATCGCCTCCATCACCGTTTTGATCTCCCGTTGATCCGACACCCGAACCACAAGTTTGGGATTGGCTTCCAGAACCATACTTCCTTCACTTGCCTGAACCAAAAAATTCACTTCTGTCTTTCCGGTCTGGAAAGCCTCTTGAAAAGCATAAGACAAATCTATCCCATCTTCCGTAACCTCTCCCGCATAGACCAGCTCTGCCGTGTCTAAAATCATCATCTTTCTTCGTTGTTGCAAGACATTCCAGTCCATACCCGGAACCTGATAAACTTTTATCTGTGTATTTTCCTCTGTCTCCAGTTGTTTGAATTGTAACTCTGCACAATAAATGGTACCTTGAATATTTTGAGGGTGAATTCCATATTTAAGATACAATTCCCCTCCGTTACCCAAAACAACTTCTCCTGCATTTTCTCCCCCTGGCTGTCCGGTAATGATTTTATTCTTTTGCCAAACCTTAGTGATATCTAAACTATCCGGATCTTGCGCATTCCCGGTTACCACTTTCAGACAAGGCCGAAAGGCAGGGTCCTCATATTTTCTGCCCGCAAGTATTGCAATGACATTTTCTCCAAATCCGCCAATCCGCAAAGACACCCTTCCCAGTCCGTCTTCCACCCATTTTTTCAAATAAGGTGTCAGGTCCACTTCTACCACACGAGCCGTTCCTTCCTTTTGGGGTGTTACCAAAACATCTCCCACAGAAATTTCTCCCATATTCATAGATTTTCCTCGGTTTTTGGAAGGAAATCCGGTGCCCTGCGTCATTTGATAAATTCCGAGATGCTCTCCTTTTTCTGCCGGAGTCCGGAGCAGAACCAACCGCAACGTTGCTTTGTGAATATCCTCTGTTTTTTTATCCATAAGATGACGGATATCAAAACGCAAATAGGCATCATAATTACCGCCGGTCAGCAAGGTACCGTCGTTATGGTTAAAAATGCTATTTTCTTTGTTTGCACCAAGTTCCCCCACACAACTCTCTGCTTCCGGTAAAATCCGTAAAAATTCACCTTCTGCACGAACTGTGGTAGGACTTACCATAAGTCCTACCGGGACAAGCCCCAAAACCATAACTGCCGCAATCAACATAACGGCAGTCTTTTTAAGGCCTGCTAACCATTTTTCTTTCATCGCTATCATCTCTTACTATACTTTCCCTCAAAGAAATCTCCAAAGGCATATTTTAACTAATATATTATAGCACAAAAACACTGAAATGAAAATAATTTTCCTAAAAAAACTATACAAAATTTGGGGTTCATTTTGTGGAATTTTGCCGGAACCTCCCCATCTTCTAAGTTTTTTTCCTTCCCCACCCTGTTTTGACAAAATAATTGGAAAAAAATGGATATAATAACTTCGTTACTATTACGGAGGTGGGATTATGAAAAACACGAAAGAAAAAAAAGGCGTGGAAATAACTTTGTTTCCCCAAAAGAAACGAAACGCTCCTGTCGTCTTGGACATGGGATTGTCGGAGGTCCTTTTGCGGAGCATAGGATTGTTTGTTGCAAGAGCAACGCTTTTCCCCGGTCTTGCCCCTTTTGGTCTGGCTTTTTTGTCCATAGACCGCAAGTTTTCCATGCGCAGTCTGGTGACGTTATTGGCGGTGACTTTGGGTTATTGCAGTTTAGGGTTTGGGGTTTTTCTTCGTTACATAGCGGCTTGTATCGTCTATACTGTGGGGCTTCTCTTTTTGGAAAAGGGCCAGGAACTGTCCCGGAATGGAGCCATCGCCTTAGGTACCGGCATTATCTTATTTACCGACGGAATTTATATCCTTTGGGACGGGTTTTCTATAGAAAATCTTTTCCTTCTTCTTTTTGATCTTTGCCTGGTTGGGTTGGGGGTTTTGGTGTTTGACCGGTGTCGAATTTTTGCCGGAAAAAATTTTATGAAAGAAAGTCCAAACGGGGAAGAAAAACTATGCATCTATCTTTTAAGCGGAATTACTTTACTGAGTTTTCAAAGTTTTCCTTTGCAGGGATGGTTCTCTCTTGCCAATGTTCTTGGCTTTTTGCTTTTGGGAATTATTGCTGTTGCTGGCGATTTGCAATGCAGTATGGTTGCCGGTCTTGCCATCGGTTTTTTACTGGGAATTAAAACAGACCTATTGGCATGCCTTGCCATTTTTGGAGTTTGCGGACTGTTCTGCGGCGTTTCCGGCCAATTCCGGAAACAATGGGTAGCCGGCAGTCTTTCCCTGTGTGGGCTTTTGATTTCCGCTTATGCCTATGGCAGTCAAATTCCCGCGGTTCACTTTTTAGAAGCACCCATTGCCGGTCTTCTTCTCTTTTTCCTACCTGTTCCGGTCTTTCGGATATTTCGGCCTTTCCTAAATTCCCAAGTACCGCCCCTATCCCGGGATAACCCCTATAAAACCCACGCCCAAGCCAAACTTTCTCAGGTGGCAGATTCCTTCCGGACTTTGTCCGAAACCTTCACACGGATTTCCGAACAAAATGAAAAAACCACCAATCAGGAAATTACTGCCCTTTTCGACACCGCAGCCGATCACGTTTGCCGAAGTTGTAGCCGGATGCAGGATTGCTGGAACAGAAACTTCAACGATACTTATACCGCTGTTTTTCAGTTATTGGGGCAATTGGAACGAAAAGGCAAGATTGCCACCGAAGACGTTTCACCCTATCTGGCAGACCGTTGTTTGCGGCTTTCGGCTCTTGTTAAAGAAGTGAACCGCCTTTATGAAATACATAAAATCAATCAGGTCTGGAAATGCAAACTCAATGAAAACCGTATGCTTGCGGGAGAACAATTCGGTGGCGTGGCAGAAATTCTGTCCCGGCTTCAGGAAGATTTGGATTATGATATTGCTCCGGACCAACTTGCCGCCCGGGAACTTTCTTGCAGATTGGAAGCCTCCGGCATTGTGGCAACGGATATTCAGGTCATCCATACGCCATCCGGTCGGCAAATGGTGCGTCTTGCTGCGGAAGATTTGCAAAATTCTGACAGCATTCTCCCGATTCTGAAAAGTGTATTGGGTAAACCCTTTGCCCCTGCCGGTTCTTCCCAAGCATCCTATCTGCAATTCCGGGAAGCACCGGAATTCATCGTAGATGCCGCTTTTGCTTCCACCGGTCTTTGTGGAGAATCAGGAGACTCTCTTCTTTTTCACCCTCTGCACAATGGGAAATACCTTGCTACCCTAAGCGACGGTATGGGAACCGGACATCAGGCAAACCGGGAAAGCAGCACCACCATCACTTTGCTGGAAGCCTTTATGGATGCCGGCTTTGATAAAACCGTTGCGGTAAAACTCATCAATTCCATTATGGTAATGAAATCTGCCGGTGAAGCCTTTGCCACGGTGGATATGTGTATGATTGACCTTTATTCCGGAGATACTGAATTCATCAAAAATGGTGCGGAACCAAGTTATATCAAGCGAAAGAAGATGGCAGAAACCATTCGTGCCGCATCGTTACCAGTGGGAATGCTCTCCGGCGTGGAGGCAGAGGCCTTTGCCCATCGTTTAGAACCTGGCGACACCATTGTTATGGTCAGCGATGGTCTGGAACTTCGGGACAGCGGAGAGTCCTGGATCCGGCATACCATAGAAAGTTTCCCGGAGGATATCTCCACCCGGGAACTGGCAGACGGCATTATGAAACACTCCATTGAACTCAAAGGCGGAAAGGCCGATGATGATATGACGGTATTGGTTCTTCGGCTTTTGAAAGCATGATAGAAAAAACGGTCTCCCCTCTGATTTTGGAGACCGTTTTTCGTTGACAAAACGGGGGAAATATGGTATTTTAAAAGATAGAAAATCAAGGTAGGAGGTGGAGAAAGATTGGATGAACAAACCTTAATTCAAAAAGCGCAATCGGGAGACCCATACGCCTTTGAAAAATTGATTGAAAACCATCAAAAGCAAATTTTCTCCATTGCCTACCGGATTGCCGGGAACCCGGAAGATGCTTCTGATATGGCACAGGAAGTCCTGGTAAAAGTCTTTAAAAATTTAAAGCATTTTAAGGGTAATTCTAAATTCTCTACATGGCTTTATCGGGTCGCCACCAACACCTGCTTGGATGAACAAAAAAAATTACGGCGACACACTTCCTATTCTCTGGATGCAGAACTTGAAACTGAGGAAGGTTCTATGGCGACAGAAATTCCCGATACCGCTCTTACGCCGGAAGAAGCATTGGAACAACGTTCTTTGCAAAAAGTGGTGCAAGATGGTATTGCCAAACTGAACGATGAACATAAAAAAGTATTGATTCTTCGGGATATGCAAGGCTTTTCCTATGAGGAAATTGCCGGCATTTTACAATGTTCTGAGGGCACGGTAAAATCCCGCATCAATCGGGCACGGGCAAACTTGAAAAAAATTTTATTAAAAAATAAGGAACTTTTCGATGGGACTTCCGTCTAAATAAGAGAAAGCAGAAGAATATTCCCATCCAGAAAGCGGAAAGATATGGAAAGGAGGCGATGGCCATGCATCATTGTGATGATATAAAAAAACATCTTTGGGCATTTCTTATGAAAGAAACTGACCCTCAAACCAGCCAAAAAATTCAAACACACTTGCAAGGTTGTCCCTCTTGTCAAAAAGAATGTGAAGCATTACAAAAATTGCAAGGGGCAATGCAAATGGATATCTCCTCTTCCATGCCGGAAGATTTTGCAGACACCCTGCACGCAAAACTGATGGTAGCCGCAGAGGAAATGACAGCACCCACCTTTGGGGAACGGTTTTTAGAAAGTTTGCGCCGGTTCCGGCAGTATGGCGCCTTTAAAACCCTGGCACCGGCTTTGGTTTGTCTGGTTTTCGTGATTGGCGTTTTCTCCTCCGGCATTTATGAAAATTGGCAGAGAGAAAATCCCATTCTGAACCCTGCTCCTACGGCGGTTCCTACTGTCACACCAACAGCAGTTTCAACAAGCAACCCCGTTACGGAGCCAATCCCCACACAAAAACCTAATGTGATTTCTGTTCCTGCAACCACGCCGGCTCCGGAAGTCACTACTCCGGTAGGTACAGAGGCACCGGCTATCTTAGCCGAAGATATTCCTGCACCCGCCTCCATAGAAGGAGAACCTCAAATAGCAGCCTACATCCTACCCGAACGGCAGATGGACATTTGTCAGATTTCGGTCTCCGACCCGGTTTCATTCTTAGACGGTTGGCAGGAAAATTGGCAACAATACCGGCAGGAATTGTCGGGACTTGATGGTTCTTCCATCTTCTTAGAACTTCCGCAAACCGCTTTCCAAAGTTTCAAAACTTATGCCGAGGAACACGGCATAAATACAGAAAATCTTTCCCAAGAGGAAAACCAAGATAAAACCCTGGTGCTGATCACCGGAAATGAGGAATAACCAATGGAAAAACTTCTGCTGATTGACGGAAACAGTATTTTAAACCGTGCTTATTATGGCATCCGCCCTTTGACAGCACCGGATGGCACACCCACCAACGCGGTTTATGGATTTTTAAATATTCTTTTTAAGCACTTAGAAGAAGAAAAGCCGGACTATCTTTGTGTTGCCTTTGACGTAAAGGCGAAGACGTTCCGGCATAAGATGTATGATTTATATAAGGCGCAAAGAAAACCTGCGCCGGAAGATTTTTTGGCACAACTCCCCCTGATGAAAGAAATTTTAGGGGCGATGGGTTGTGCATGCATTGAAAAAGAAGGTTACGAGGCGGACGATTTAATCGGTACCGTCTCGTTGTTTTGTGAGGAAAATGGAATGGATTGCCGTATCCTCACCGGCGATAAGGATGATTTACAGTTGGCATCCCCCTCTACCATCATTAAACTGGTGATCACCCGAATGGGACAAACCACAACCACCGATTATACGGACAAAGAAGTTTTAGAAAAATACGGGGTAACACCGGAAGAATTCATTGATGTCAAAGGTTTGATGGGAGATACTTCTGATAATATCCCCGGGGTCAAAGGCATTGGTGAAAAAACCGCATTTTCTTTAATTCAAAACTATAAAAGTATTGATGCTATTTATGAAAACATCGACCATTTAGACGTTACCGATTCGGTCCGGAAAAAACTTGCAGAGGGACGGGACTTTGCCTTTTTAAGCAAGACCTTAGCCACCATTGACCGAAAGGTTCCTATGGATTTAAACTTGGAAAACTTTCGGATGGGTGGCTATGACAATGACAGCCTTTCCGCCCTCTTTACCCGCCTTAATTTTAAATCATTTCTGCAAAAGTTAAACCTTGCCCCCACCGCATCAGAGACCATTGAGGAAATCCACGGGGATTTGATTCCTGTTTCTGAAAATGATTTTATCTCCCGGCTCCCAAAAGAGGGAAAGATTTGGTATCGGTTAGAAATGAACGGACAAGAAAGACAATTATATACCACCACAGATGGCAAGGAAATCCTTTGCGTTTCCCCCGTGACCATTGACGGGCTGAGAACCTTTTTTGGCAATCAAAATCTTACTAAATGCGGGTTCCACGTAAAAGAAGATATTTTAAACCTTGCTAAGTTGGGCATTGACTTTGAAAATCTTGGTTTTGACGTGATGATTGCGGCTTATTTAGCAGAACCTACCCAAAACAGTTATGATTTGGAAACCTTGTCACTCACTTATCTCCACAGTACTCTGACCGAAACGGAGGTTCGCACCGAAGATGATGGGCAAATGGCCATGTGCTTTGACGAAAAAGATTCTGCCAGAAACCAACGCTCTGCCGATTGTCTTGCGGCGACTTACCGTCTTGAGCAATATTTTGAAAAACGTTTGGAAGAAGACGGACAACACACCCTCTATTATGATGTGGAACTTCCCTTAGTAGAAGTCCTTGCCGATATGCAAAAAGTAGGCGTTTATGTAGATAAAGAGGCGCTTTTGGCATTTGGAACAATGCTGGGAGAACAGATTGCAGAACTAACCAAAGAAATTTATGCATTGGCAGGAGAAGAATTTAATATCAATTCCCCCAAACAGTTGGGCGAAATTCTCTTCGGGAAATTGGGACTTCCCGGCGGGAAGAAGAACAAAAACGGTTATTCCACCAATGTAGATGTGCTAAACCGTTTGACCGAGCATCACCCCATTGCCGGCAAGGTTTTGGAGTTTAGACAATTATCCAAACTCCAATCCACCTATGTAGAGGGAATGCTCCCTATGATTGACGAAAAGACCGGACGGATTCATTCCAACTTCAATCAGACGGTAACCGCTACCGGACGGATCAGTAGCACCGAACCAAATCTGCAAAACATTCCTGTCCGCACAGAACTGGGTCGGGAACTTAGGCGGATGTTCGCCGCAGAAGGCGAGGACCATCTTTTTGTAGATGCGGACTATTCTCAGATTGAACTCCGGGTTCTTGCTCACATTTCCGGAGACGAAACCATGCAAAACGCCTTCATTCAGGAAGAAGATATCCATACCCGCACCGCATCTCAGGTTTTTGGCGTTCCTATGGAGGATGTCACATCCGTGATGCGTTTCCGCGCCAAAGCCGTTAACTTTGGTATTGTCTATGGCATTGGTGCCTTTTCCCTGGCACAGGATTTAAAAATTCCTATGAAAGAAGCAGATGCTTATATCAAGGGATATCTTAGCAACTATCCCAAGGTAGACGCCTATATGAAACAAGCGGTCACCGATGCCCGGGAGACCGGTTATGCCAAAACCTTACTTGGCAGACGAAGAAATATGCCGGAACTGAAAGCCTCCAATCGGATTACCCAAGCCTTTGGGGAACGGGTGGCTATGAATGCCCCCATTCAGGGAAGCGCCGCAGATATTATCAAAATCGCTATGGTTCAGGTTTACCGCCGATTAAAGGCAGAGGGACTTTCCTCTAAACTAATTCTGCAAGTCCACGACGAATTGATTGTTGAGGCCAAAAAGTCCGAAGTAACGCAGGTAGAAAAAATTTTGAAAGAAGAAATGGAAACTGCTTTTGGGCTTAATGTTCCATTGGTTGTGGATATGAATACCGGAAAAAACTGGTATGACACCAAATAGATTCTTGCTATTTTGCAAAAACTGTTGTATATTATAGAAAAAACTGCTTTGCAGAAAAGGATTGTTATTTATGGATGTAAATAAGGTTGCAAAACGAAGAAGTTTTATCATCAACACGGTATACCTTGCCTTAATTCTTCTTTTGGCATTTCTCTTTTTAGAATATGCCTTAGGTTGGGTAATGCCTTTTATCATTGGTTTTCTCATCGCCGCGGCATTAAAACCAGTCATCCGGTTTCTTGCGGATAAGACCAAAATTCCAAAACGGGCTTGCGCCTTTTTGGTGGTCCTTTTGGGTTATATTCTGGTAGGCTTTCTCCTTTGGTTGATTGGCGATCAACTTTCCCAGGCTATTAAGGCATTTTCTTTAAACCTTCCCGGCTTTTACAACGAAGAAATTCTGCCCTTTTTGGAATCTGCCAACCGTGGTCTTTTGGATTTTGCACATTTTCTTTCTCCGGACCTTGCTTCTCAGGTTGCGGACATTCTATCTTCTATGCTGGATGGTTTACAAGCATCTTTGTTGGATATTTCCACCTCGGTGCTCTCCGGTTTGGCAGGGGCATCTGCGAAAGTTCCGCTACTTCTTATCTCCTTGATTTTTACGATTTTATCTTCGTTATTTATCAGTATGGATTATGATAGTGTTCTTTCCTTTATCAAACGTCAGTTTCCAGAAAAGTCCAAAACCCTACTGGGGGAAATCCGGATTTGCCTGAAAGAAACCTTGTTGCGCTATGGCAAGGCTTACTTGATTTTGATGTGCATCACCTTTATTGAACTTTCGGTAGGCTTTTTGGCACTTGGGGTCAAGAATGCTTTTGGCATTGCCGCCATTACCGCCATTGCAGACATTCTTCCTGTCATTGGTACCGGCACCATTTTGCTTCCTTGGGCTGTGATTGCCCTCTTCCAGCAACGGGTTTATATGGCATTAGGACTTTTGATTCTTTATTTGATTATCACTATGGTCCGGCATTTTATTGAACCAAAAATTGTCAGTGACCAGTTGGGGATTCCCACCATTGTATCCCTGCTTTGCATCTACCTCGGCTTTGTCTGGTTCGGCGTTCTGGGTATGATTCTTTTCCCGGTTACTATGAATATTATCATTATTCTTCACAAAGCCGGAAAAATCCATCTTTGGAAATAGAGGTTTTATGCTATGATAAAAGGTATTCTTTTTGATATGGACGGCACCATGTTTGACACCGAAGTCATTTCTATGGAAGCAATGCGTCAGATAGGACCACAATTTGGTGCCACCTTTGATGAAGAAACCATGCTTTCTTTTATGGGCCTTCCCACCGAAGAGATTCAAAAACTGATTGCCGAAAAATATGGAAAAGATTTTGACTTTGTCAACTTTCGGTTAGAAAAGATTGCCTTTCAAAATGCCCGAATAGAGGAAAACGGTGTTCCCATCAAAACCGGACTTTTAGAACTTTTGACCTATGCCAAAGAGCAGAATATTCTTTGTGCCGTAGCCACTTCCACCAGTCGGGCAAGAGCAGAGGGGTTACTTGAAAAAGCCGGCATTATCCCATACTTCGCTGCCATCGTCTGCGGTGATGACGGCATTAAAAACGGGAAGCCAGCACCGGACATCTTCCTTTATGCCGCAGGGAAATTGGGTCTTTCCCCCGAAGAATGTATTGGTATTGAAGATTCCAGAAACGGTATTTTATCCTTACATCATGCTCATATTTTCTCGGTTCTGGTTCCTGACGTAGTTCCGGTCACGGAGGAAATGAGAGACGCCGCAAACTTAGAGTGCAAAGACCTTTTAGAGGTTCTTGAATATATCAAAGAAAACAAGTAAACCACATCAAAGTTACTGTCAATAAAAAAAGTGATAGCATTTGCTATCACTTTTTTCTATCTTAAATAATCACAAGCCGCAAGTGCCGCTATGGCGCCATCCGCTGCTGCGGTGGCTACCTGACGGATTTTTTTGGTTCGGCAATCGCCGGCAACAAAAATACCGGGAATGTTGGTGGTGCAATCCTCACCAGATGCCACGTAACCTCTTTCGTCCAGTTTCACCAACTGAGCAAACGCCTCGTTTTGTGGGATTAAACCAATGGCAACAAAGAGACCGTCTAAGAAAATCTCCTTATTTTCCTTTCCGGATATCCGAATGCCGGCAAATCTACCTTCACCAAGCAATTCTTCTACCACAGTACCGAGAATTACCTCAATGTTGTCTTTTTTCTCAATCACCTGTTGCAACTTATCTTCCCCAGTTAAGAAATCCAAATTCTGTACCAGATAAACCTTTTCGCAGGTTTCGGAAAGGAGCAAGGCTTCCTGCAAAGCAGAGTTGCCGCCACCAATAACACCTACCGCCTTTCCCTCATAAAAAGCACCATCGCAGACGGCACAAAAAGAGATGCCCTCACCGATGAAATCTTCTTCCTTGGGAAGGCCCAAAAGCCGATGTTTGGTTCCGGTTGCAATAATCACCGTTTTGCCCAAAAATTCTCCCTCATCGGTGACCACGGTATGGGGGTCACCGGGAATCACTTTTTCTACTTCGCAACATTCAATCTCTGCATCCAGTTCCATCGCCTGACCGAGAAGTTTTTCTGCAAATTCGTTTCCGGTTACGCTGGCAAAACCGGGAATATTCTCCACCTTGGGAGAAGATGTAATCTGTCCGCCAAAGGTGCCTTTTTCCAAGACCAGCGCACTTTTGTTGGCTCTTCCTGCATAGATGGCGGCGGTCAGCCCCGCAGGGCCGCCGCCGACAATAATCATATCATAGATCTTCATAAACTTATACCTTTAAGGCTTTCTTGATATCAGAAACACCGGCATATTTGGTAACCTTACCATTTTCAATGGTAACTAAGGTCGGCGCCTGCTTGATTTCAAGTTCGGTTGCCATCTCTTTGTTTTCATCTGCCAACAGTTTGGTGTAATTAACACCCTCTTTATCCAAAATACTACAAGCCACTTTACAGTTGGGGCAGGTTGCAGTGGTAAAGAGATAGGTGCCGTCTGCGGTCTTTGCCATAGATTCCTTTGCGGTTTCCATCGCAATCTCTTTTAAGTTGGTCTTTAATTTAGACTTGGCAATATTATAAACCTTACGTTCTTTGTATTCCTGAGATTTGCCATCGTTCCAGTTCTGTACCGGACGATAGTAACCGGTGATACGGCTGTAAACTTCGGTAGCATTGCCACATTCCGGACAGGTAAACTGTTCACCGGGAACATAGCCATGGGTCTTGCACACAGAGTATGTGGGAGACAAGGTGTAATAAGGCAGTTTATAATTCTCTGCAATCTTACGAACCAAGTTTGCGGCAGCCTTCCAATCCGGCATCTTTTCCCCAAGGAATGCATGGAACACGGTACCGGAGGTATACAGGGTCTGGAGTTCATCCTGAATATCCAGAGCGCTGAAAATATCATCGGTGTAACCTACCGGCAGGTGAGAACTGTTGGTGTAGTACGGAGTACCACCTTCTTCACCAGCGGTAACAATATCCGGATAGTGCTTTAAGTCATGCTTCGCAAGACGGAAAGCAGTAGATTCTGCCGGAGTTGCTTCTAAGTTATAAAGGTCACCATATTCCATCTGGTAATCAGACAGACGTTCTCTCATATGATTGAGGACATCCTTGGTGAATTCCTGAGTCTTTTCATTGGTTAAATCGGCTTTCAGCCATTTTGCATTCAAACCAACTTCGTTCATACCAACCAGGCCAATGGTGGAGAAGTGGTTATCAAAACTACCAAGGTAACGCTTGGTATAAGGATAAAGGCCAACTTCCAACAGTTTGCTGATAACGGTTCTCTTTACTTTAAGGGAACGCGCCGCAATATCCATCATCTTATCCAAACGGGTGTAGAATTCTTTTTCATCCTTGGAGAGGTATGCGATTCTGGGCATATTGATGGTAACAACGCCCACAGAACCGGTAGACTCACCGCTACCAAAGAAACCACCGGACTTCTTCCGAAGTTCACGAAGGTCAAGCCGTAATCTACAACACATACTTCTCACATCACTGGGTTCCATATCACTATTGATATAGTTAGAGAAGTAAGGAGTACCATACTTAGAGGTCATCTCAAAGAGCAATTTGTTATTCTCGGTCTCGGACCAGTCAAAATTATTGGTGATAGAGTAAGTGGGAATGGGATACTGGAAGCCTCTGCCATTGGCGTCACCATCGATCATGATTTCGATGAAGGCTTTGTTGATGATATCCATTTCCTTTTGACAGTCTTTATACTTAAAGTCCATCTCCTTGCCGCCAACGATACAGTTGAGTTCTGCAAGGTCATGAGGAACTACCCAGTCTAAGGTAATGTTGGAAAACGGCGCCTGTGTGCCCCAACGGCTGGGGGTATTCACGCCGTAGATAAAGGACTCGATACACTTTTTAACCTGATCATAGTCCAGATTATCTACCTTAACAAAAGGTGCTAAATAAGTATCAAAAGAGGAGAACGCCTGTGCACCTGCCCACTCGTTCTGCATAATACCCAAGAAGTTAACCATCTGGTTACAGAGGGTTGCTAAGTGACTTGCCGGAGAAGAGGTAATCTTTCCGGGGACACCGCCCAAACCTTCCTGAATCAACTGCTTTAAGGACCAACCTGCGCAGTAACCGGTAAGCATAGACAAGTCATGAATATGAATGTCTGCATTCCGGTGTGCGTTACCAATCTCATCATCATAGATTTCAGAGAGCCAGTAGTTGGCAGTAATCGCACCGGAGTTACTGAGAATCAAGCCACCTACGGAATAGGTAACGGTAGAGTTCTCTTTGACACGCCAGTCGTTGATGTCCAAATAGTTGTCCACAATGGATTTATAGTCAACCATAGTGGCGCCGATATTACGGATTTTTTCCCGTTGACGACGATATACAATGTAAGCCTTGGCTACATCGTCATAACCCGCCTTAATCAGAACAGACTCTACGCTGTCCTGAATATTCTCCACACTGATTTTACCATCTTCAATCTGGGGTTCAAATTCCGCGGTAACCTTCAGCGCGAGAAAATCAATGATGTCTTCATTATACTGTCTATCACAAGCGTCAAAAGCCTGTGTAATTGCTGTGCTGATTTTTTTGATGTCAAAGAATGTAAGTTTGCCATCTCTTTTTACTACGTTATACATAACATTTCCTCCTCTCAATCTCTCGAAGTAAACCCATTGTAGCACACATATCGTATCCTGTCAATAGAAAAAACACAAGATATTGTGTTTTTAACACAATTGTAACATTTCTCTTTTGGGGTTATTCTTTTCCCCGTATTTTCGCGGTTTTCACAAACTTTTGCGCTTCCATTTCCATCTTTTTCAGGGTATTTTCCTCTACCGGATGTAGATTTTCTTCCAGAATGTGCCCAGAATTTACAAAATTTTGCAGAAAATATTGTGGTGCCTTTTCAATTCTTTTTGCAATGGCCCCTATATCTTGTGGTGTATGAAATTCTGCCACCACGGTAGTGCGGAATTCGTAACCTATATTATTATTAAGAAGAAAGTCAATACTTTCCTCCACCGCTTCCATATCACAAAGGGTTCCGGCAGTTTTTGCATATTTTTCTTTGGTATTTTTAATATCCATAGCCACATAGTCAATAAGGCCTTTCTTTACAAGGTCTTTTAACTTTTCAGGGAAACTGCCGTTGGTATCTAACTTAATGGCATAGCCAAGATCTTTCACTTTTTGAAGGAAGGCTTCCAGCCCCGGCTGTAAAAGCGGTTCACCACCGGTAACACAAACCCCCTCTAAAATTCCCTGACGCTTTTTGAGAAAAGCAAGAACTTCCTCTTCCTCAATGGTTTCTTCTTGCCCAGCTACTTCTACCAAAAAGGCGTTATGGCAAAAAGGACAGTGAAAGTTACAACCTTTGGTAAAAAGAATGCAGGCAACCTTTCCCGGAAAGTCCAGCAACGTTAATTTTTGAAATCCGCCGAAAACCATTGTTTTTCCTCCAAAACTTCTATATAATGATAGGTAAATATTCAAATTGGAATTTGATTTTACCATAACTTTATGGTAAAATCAAGATAGAAAGGCAGGTAATTTTATGAATATTGTTCTCCTCACCGCCTTAGGCGTTGGCGGGGCCACTTTCATCGGCGCTTTGCTTGGTTTTTGCTTTCAGAAAATTTCGCACCGTTTCAGCGATATGGTGCTTTCCTTTGCCGCAGGTGTGATGCTCTCAGCCGCCATATTTGGTTTGATTTTGCCATCTTTGGATTATGGCACCCACGCCGTTTACATTACCATTTTGGGAGTCTTTTGCGGTGCTTTGATTTTAAATGTATTTGATAAAATAACCCCCCACCTGCATCGGCTTTCCGGGGTAGATATCGAGGGGCATTCTGCAAATAACGAAAAACTCAACAAAGTTCTCTTATTTGTGATGGCGATTGCCATTCACAATCTGCCGGAGGGCATTGCAGCAGGGGTTGGCTTTGGTACCGGCAACATTACAGACGCCCTGACCATTGCCGGCGGTATTGCCCTGCAAAATATCCCTGAAGGTATGGTGATTATTGCACCAATGCTTGCCGCAGGAATGAGTAAAAAGAGAACCTTTTTCGCCGCATCTATTACCGGCGTGGTAGAAGTGATTGGTACCTTTTTAGGTTACTTTGCCGTCTCGGTTTCCTCTGCCATTTTACCCTTTGCCTTGGCCTTTGCCGGAGGCACGATGCTCTATGTCATCAGCGACGAAATGATTCCGGAAACCCACCACGACGGGAACCACGGCGTCACCTACGCCCTCCTTATAGGTTTCTCGTTAATGCTCCTGATGGACTTTTATTTAGGATAAAACAAAAAGCCGCCCAAGGCGGCTTTTCTTTTTCCAAAATTCCCTTTTGTGCTTCCTCCCATTATCCAGTCACCCGCTTTCTGGATTTGGAAAACTCGCTCTTAGCAATTTTATTTTACCACACCTTTTATCCTTTTGTCGAGGTCTTTAGGGAATAGATTGGGCAACGATAGCCAGAGTCATCCACACCTTCGTTCTAATAAAAATCAATAAATTTCAAAAACGCCCGTGTGTTTTTATTCGCTTTTTTTGGTGAGTTCTGCTAAGTAAAGTTCGGCAGCGGTCCAACCCTCTATTTTGCCATTTTTAATGTCCGCATCATAGGAAAGCCCCTTTTTAATCATTCGTTTCAGGTACGGCTCCCCGTAACGTCTACTTTCTTCTATGGTTTTATTCACCACAAAGAGGGGACGTTTAAAGTCAAAATAATCCACCATATCCTGTGCCTGCAAACCCGCCTCCCGCAGTAGTTTGCAAAGAAGAAGTTCGGAAAGTTTCCCTATCATAATACCCAAAATTACGGTGGGTTGTTCTTTGTTATCTTTTAGATATTTTAACTGTTCCCTTGCTTTACTGCCTCTGCCAGCAATGATATTACCCAGCATATCATAAACCCGATATTCCACCGTTTGGACCACTACGGCATCAATATCTTCTCTTGTTACTTTGTTACGGCTGCCTAAAAAGTTAATCAGTTTATCAAACTCTGTCTGAATTTTCCCTAACGATAATCCGCAAAGATTCACCATATAGGAAAGTTCCTTGGGGGCGATCATCTTTTCTTCTTTGCGAAATTTCTCATCCAGCCAAAGTTCTACTTTGTTGACCGGCATAAAACCAAACTCCAAGATACCGCCAACCTCTTCGATAAACTTCAAATTCTTTTCTTTCTTTTTATCAAACTGTTCCTCGGTGAAAATCAAGCAGGTGTATTCCGGAAAGTCCTTGGCCGCTTCCACAATTCTTTTGTATTCCCGGCTATTGGCGTTTTGGAAAAAACCGCTGTTTTTTACCACAATCAGTTTTTTCTCTGACATTTGCGGAAACTGCTCTGCCGTCTCTAAAATCATCTCGACGTCTACTTTCTTCCCCTCAAAATAAAAACGATTAAAATCCTCTGTCCCGGGGGTAATGATTTTTTTCTCAATGGCGTC
>JAZPYU010000126.1:0-2759 GCA_045544295.1 Ructibacterium sp.
ATCTAAGTTTGGAACAGCATCAAAAAAGGATTAACAATATTAACCGGGCAAAGTTTCGGAACCGTGCTTTTGTCAAACGTCACCGGATTCGGGAATACCTCTGCGGACACGCCATTTATAATCTTGGCGAATATCCGTCGCCTTTACCATCAAACCCGGCAAACTTTTATTCTTAAAAAATAAAAAGAAGTACTAAAAGGAGGCATCCTTTATGAGAAATATTCTGATTACCGGTGCATCCCGGGGAATCGGAGCCGCAACCGCCCGGTTATTTGCAGAAAACGGCGACAAAGTTTATCTTAACTACCGGACAGAAAAAGACGCCGCGGAGCGTCTTGCCGCTGAAATTGGCGGTGTTGCCCTTTGTGCCGATATAGGCGACCCGAAACAAGTGGAGGCAATGTTCCAAAATCTTCCGGGCATTGATGTGTTAATCAACAATGCCGGATTCTCTCAATTTGCTTTTTTCGACAATTTAAGTCTTGCAGATTGGCAAAGAATGATGGATGTTACCCTGACCGGTACCTTTTCTTGTATTCAGGGGGTACTTTCCCATATGATACACCAAAAGAAAGGTGCTATCGTAAATGTTTCTTCCATTTGGGGCATCACCGGTGCCGCCTGTGAAGTAGCCTATTCCACCGCCAAGGCAGGGCTGATTGGTATGACAAAAGCACTTGCCAAAGAGGTGGGACCCTCCGGCATCACGGTTAACTGTGTGGCTCCGGGCGTCATTGATACCCAAATGAATGAAGGATTAAACGAAGATACCCTATCTCAACTGCGGGAAGAAACTCCGCTGGGGCGTTTGGGGACACCAAAAGAAATTGCCGATGCCATTTATTTTCTGGCAAACCCAGACGGGTTTATTACCGGACAGATACTCAGTCCCAACGGGGGATTAGTGATATAACAAAAAAAGCCTCCCAATGGGAGGCTTTTTTATACATACATTATTTGTCCAGACCAAAACGCTTTCTGAACTTATCTACACGGCCACCAGTGTCAACCAACTTCTGCTTACCGGTGTAGAAAGGATGACAAGCGGAACAAATTTCGATACGGATGTCTTCCTTAGTGGAACCGGTTTCGATTACGTTACCGCAAGCACACTTAATAGTGGTTTCTTTATAATCGGGATGAATACCCTGTTTCATGATTTTCACCTCTTTCAATCTCTAAACAATCTCTACGTTTTTTACAAGCGTGAAATATTATAGCATAATCTTTTAGAAAATGCAAGTGTTTTTTTAAATTCTTTTAAAATTCTTTTTTCAAAGAATTAGTCACCCAAACACATACCGATACGACGCGCGGTCTGCACCCAGTAACCATCTTCTTCTACAGCCTTGTTCTTACCGATAACATTCTCTAAAGAATCATAACTTAAATCTGCACCATCAAGTACTACCATGTTGCCGAACTTACCTTCCATCAACAGTTCTACTGCATAAGAACCATATCTGGTGGAAAGGATTCTGTCATTCGCGGTAGGAGTACCGCCACGTTGGGTATGACCCAAAATGGTTGCACGGCTTTCCAAACCAACCAATTTTTCCAGTTGTTCTGCAACAACAGCACCGATACCGCCAAGACGGATGGGATCAGGACTGTCTTCTACTACCTTGGAAACAACCACGTCACCGCCCAGAGGTTTTGCACCCTCTGCAACAACAACAATACCGAAGTTCTTACCATTTTCCTGATTCTTTTTCAGCGCCTCTGCAACCTTATTGATATCATAAGGAATTTCCGGAATCAAAGCCGCATCACAACCACCTGCGATAGCAGCAGCGATAGCGATAAATCCTGCATAACGACCCATAACTTCAACAACAATCACACGGCTGTGAGATTCTGCGGTGGTACGCAATTTATCAATCGCGTCGGTAGCCGTTGCAACTGCGGTATCAAATCCGAAAGTAGTATCGGTAGATGCTAAATCATTATCAATGGTCTTGGGAACACCAATTACCTTAATGCCCTTTCTGGAAAAGTCACGACCGGAAGTGAGTGTTCCGTCACCACCGATAATTACCATAGCATCGATGCCGGCTTTCTTTAAATTTTCAACACCTACATCAGACATATCACCGTGGTGTTCTACGCCATCTTCATCGGTATAAGTATAATCAAACAGATTATCTTTATTAGAACTGTAAAGCATAGTACCACCCTTGGTGATGAGACCGGAAACATTGTCTAAATCAAGTTTTACGAATTCATCTCCGCCTAAGAAAAGACCCCGATAGCCATGCTTGATACCAACAACTTCCAAGCCATACTTCTGAATTGCAGTCTTGGTTACGGCACGAATGACCGCATTCAATCCGGGACAATCGCCGCCGGCGGTCATAACACCGATTCTTTTAATTTCACTCATTACTGTAACCTCCTTGGGTATTATGTTTCCCCAAAACGGGAATAATTTACAAAATCAACAAACTACGAATATTTTTTGCTTAGTTTGTCCCATAGGTGATTTCCTTATTACAAAATTTCAGATAAAAAAACCCATGATAAGTTATAGTTTACAATATTTGCATATTTTTTGCAAGTTAAATTTAGAAATTTTTAACCATCCTCTGTTTTTTTGTAATATTTTACAAAAACCTCCCCTGATTATTTGCGATTTCGGTCATTATTTGTCATTTTATTCTTACCTTTGTAAAATTTTTCCTGAAACAGCAAAAACTTTAACATTTCCTTAACATTTCGGGGAAAACCCCTTGCTATAATAAACGAAATGTATTATGATA
>JAZPYU010000127.1:0-2639 GCA_045544295.1 Ructibacterium sp.
TCCCGGAAGAGTTCTGTCAAGGATTCCTCCGTAATCTGTGTCATATCCAAAGACCCAAAGCCAGGGGTATCAATCAAATATCCCCCACCTTCAAGGGGAACAAGTTCACTATGTCTTGTGGTGTGTTTACCTCTTTCTACCTTGTCGCTGACTTCACCGGTAGCAAAGGCTTCCCGCCCTAAAATGCAATTGATTAAACTGGACTTTCCTACGCCGGAATTCCCCGCAAAAACCGTAACCTGATTTTGCAGTTTTTCTTGCAGAAGTTCCACATTCCAGCCGTTTTCCGCACTCAGTTGCAAGGTATCAAATCCGGCTTTTGTATAACACTCTATCAATTCTTCTCCATCGTCCAAATCTGTTTTGTTAAAGCAGATAAGAGGGTTAAGTCCTGCTTGTTCTGCTGCCGCAATCAACTTATCCAAAAGATAAAGATTGGGTTTCGGGTTAGCCGTTGCCATAACTACCGCCATCTGGGTAACATTGGCAACCGGAGGACGTACCAATGCATTTTTCCGGGGCAGAATTTTTTCTACCCAACCGGTACCGGTTCCAGCATCAATGGCAATCTGCGCCATATCCCCTACCAGCGGGGTCAGTTTTTCTTTTCGGAAAACACCTCTGGCACGACATTCAAATAAACCTTCGGCGGTATCTACATAGTAGAAACCGCCGATACCTTTTACAATTCTTCCTTGATGTACAACCATACTGCCTCCGATTTAGTCTGCAATACCAGGTGCAGTAACACCGCCCGGTGCCTGTGTAGGTGCAGAGGTAGGTGCTTGGGTGGGGTTTTGGGTAGGTGTGGTAGTTCCGGGGTCCGCAGTTTTTTCAGGTTCTTTGGTGGAGGTTGCCGTAGGCTTAGGTTCACTAAGCGGTTCATCCTCTATCGAACCTTTACTTACATAAATGGTCACCAAACCGCCTTTTTTGATATCAGAACCCGCTGCCGGTTCCTGTGCAATGACTTTACCCTCTTCGGTAGAATCACTGGCTTGTTCAATCACATTTACCTGATAACCCGCTGCTTTGATAGCCTTTTGGGCATCTTCCGCGTTCATATCCACAAAACTTTCTATTTTCTTTGTTTCGTTGCCGGAACTCACCACAACATAGATAACCATATCATCCCTTTTTCTGATTTTATCACCTTTTTCCGGACTTTGTTCCAGAATGACACCGACTTTTTTATCACTTGCCTTTTCTTCTTTCGTAACAATACTGAAAGAATCTTTATACTCATGCTGTGCTTTTTCCAGTTCCATACCAACTAAATTGGGAACTTTTACTTTTTCGCTACCTTGGAAAATGTTAAGACTGCCGCCAGTAATTCCTGTCATGGCAAACCCTAAAACTGCAATCACTAAAACTGCGGCTAAGATAGCCAATCCGGTTAATTGCCGATCTTTTTTCTTCTGGTCACGATATTGGCGCTTTTCTTCTATCTCTCTCAGTTCACTCGCCTCCGTCTTTCTGGAATTTACATTTCTGCCGGTTCTTTCTGACCGACCGGTACGGGTGTTACCATGTGCTTTTTTTCTTTCTTCGTATTGTTCAATGGTTTTTTTATCAATTCCTGCCATCTTAATGGTAGAACCCATTTCATCATCGTTGTCCAATACCTTTGCCACATCGCCAATGGGATAATCCGGGCTTCTCAGCACCGTTTCCAAGTCCTTTAAAAACTCTTCTGCATTGGCATAACGTTTGCTCTGCTCTTTTGCCATAGCGCGCAGGGTCACCGTTTCCATAGAGGCCGGAATATCCGGATTAATTTCTCTAAGAGGTGTGGGTGCTTCCTGAATATGCTTAATGGCAACTGCCACAGGGCTCTCATCGGTAAAAGGTAATTTACCAGTCAGCATCTCATAAAGCACAATACCCAAAGAATAGATATCGGTACGCTGGTCGGTATATCCGCCACGAGCCTGCTCCGGAGAAAGGTAATGCACCGTTCCAATTGCACTACCACCCATGGTGGTGGTTGCCTGTCCAGACGCTCTGGCGATACCAAAGTCCGTAACCTTTAAAATTCCCTCGGGGGTCATAATAATATTCTGAGGTTTAATATCTCTGTGTACTACATTGGCTTTATGTGCCGCTGCCAGACCTTCACAAATCTGCGCCGCAAACTTAGCAGCCACCCTCCAGGGAAGGCTACCCTTTTCTGCTATGTATTCTTTCAGGGTAATACCTTCAATATACTCCATTACGATGTAATAAAGTCCGTTTTCAATTCCAACATCATAGATAGAAACCACGTGAGGATTAGAAATTCCTGCTGCCGCCTGTGCTTCTACATTAAACCGATGCACGAACTCTTTATCGTCTTTATATTCTTCTTTTAAAACCTTGATGGCAACATAACGATTCAGAAGATGACACCATGCTTTATAAACTTGTGCCATACCGCCTTTCCCGATTTCTTCACGGATTTCATAACGCTCGGCCAAAACTTTTCCAACTAAGTCCATCTTTATCCCTCCTGTATAAAGCGAATGCAAATGGCTGTAATATTGTCACGACCGCCTTTTTCTTTGGCCAGGTCAATCAAAGTGGTTACCATCTGTTTTGCATCTGTTTGATTTTTCAATACTTCTAAAATTTCATTATCTTCTACCATACCGCTGTGGCCA
>JAZPYU010000128.1:0-13681 GCA_045544295.1 Ructibacterium sp.
GTTTCTACCAAAAATATCACAGAGACCCTCCCCTACAAGAAACGCAGAGCGTTTCTATCAAAAATATCGCAGACACCCTCCACTACAATGTTTATAAATTTGTTTTTTGTAGGGGCGATTCACAAAGCGCCCGAAAAAAAGAAAGACCCGTGTGTTTTTAAAAACACACGGATTTATTTTACGTTTCGGGTTTAAAACTTGGCATCAAAGCCAGTTTAAATAAATTCTTTTGATGCTTGTCATCAATGATGGATTTCTTTTCCGACGAGGGAGCAATGCCCTCCCGGATATACCGGTCAAGTTCCGCATAGGTAAACCCTAAATTTTCTTCATCCGTCTTTCCGCAAAGACCGTCAATGGGGACCTTATCCACCAAAACATCGGGAAGTCCCAAAATTCTGCCCATTTCCTTGACCTCTGTTACCGTCAAATGGGAAAGAGGAGAAAAATCTCCTACCGAATCTCCGTAACGGGTGGAATAGCCAACCCAGTCTTCGGACAGATTACAGGTGTTACAAACTCTGCCGTTGACGCTTTGTGCCACCGCATAAAGGGTTGTCATCCGAATTCTTGGGGGTACGTTCTGCCGGGTCTGGACAGTAACCGAAAGACTTTCCGGCATATTGTCAAGAACCCCGTCAATGGCGTCTTTGACATTGATTTCATAGTGGCGGATGCCAAGATGATTGACCAAAAGATACGCCATATCAATGTCGTGTTGTTTTCCCTGGGGCATCAAAACCCCAATGACTCTGTCCTTGCCAAGGGCAGCCACACAAAGGGCGGCAGCCACAGAACTGTCCTTGCCGCCGGAAATACCCACCACGGCATTACAGCCGGGCCCGTTTTTCTCAAAAAAGTCCTGAATCCAAAGGATACAGTCTTTGGTTATTTTTTCTGCTTGAAACATAGATTCATCACCTTTTTTGTTTTGTCCAATTACAAGGCAAGAAACGCCGTTGCAATGGAGAAGAAAATCAGCACAGAGCAGGTGTCTAAAATGGTGGTAAGCAGAGGCGCCGCCATCAAGGCAGGGTCCAACTTACATTTTTTTGCAAGCATTGGCAGAATACAACCAATGCACTTTGCTAAAATAACCGTTGCCAGTAGGGAAAGCCCGGAAATGATGACCAACTTTCCAAGTTGAATTTGTGCAAGAACATCTGCGCTGTTTCCATACATAATATAAATGCGAAGTCCGTTTACCAAAGCAAGAATCACGCCGACCAAAAGGGCGATACCCAGTTCCTTTAAAAGGACCCGGAAAAAGTCTTTAAACTTAATTTCTTCTAAGGCAAGACCACGAATAATCATGGTAGAACTCTGGGAACCGCAGTTGCCGCCTGTTCCCATCAGCATCGGGATAAATGCCACAAGGACAGGAAGAAGCGCCTTTTCATAAGACTGGATGATACTGCCGGTAATGGTAGCAGAAAGCATCAAAAAGAGCAACCAGAAAAACCGGTTTTTGGCATGGTCCCATACCGAGGTTTTCAGGTAACTGTCTTCCATGGGCATCACCGCTGCCATTTTGGCCATATCCTCGGTGTTTTCTTCCTGCAAGACGTCAATCGCGTCATCGACGGTAACAATACCCACCAACCGTTCTTCCCGGTCTACCACCGGAATGGCAAGAAAGTCGTACCGGTCAAACATATGGGCAACGTCTTCTCTGTCGTCCAAGGTGCCGGCAGAAACGATGTTGGTTTCCATAATGTCTTCAATGATTTTGCTCTCGTCGGTGAGAAGCAGTTCTCTTACTGTAACCAAGCCAATCAGCCGGCGGTTGCTGTCTGTCACATAACAGGTGTAGATGGTTTCTTTATCCACGCCGATTTTCCGGATGCGGGCAAAGGCCTCCGCTACCGTCATATGCTTTTTTAAATCCACATACTCGGTAGTCATAATGCTACCGGCACTGGATTTGGGGTATTGCAAAATTTCGTTAATCTCTTTCCGCATCTCCGGGTCGGTATGCCGGAGAATTCGTTTCACAACACCGGCGGGCATTTCCTCAATCAGGTCAACGGCATCATCCACGTAAAGTTCATTAATCACTTCTCGTAACTCCCGGTCGCTGAATGCAGAAATTAAAAATTCTTGTTGGTCATTGTCCATTTCTACAAAGACCTCTGCCGCCAATTCTTTGGGCAGAAGCCGGAACAAAAGGGGAAGGTCAGATTCTTTGGTCTCAGACAAAAGCCCTGCAATATCGGTGGGGTTTAAGTCAGAAAGCGCCATCCGCACCTTGCTATATTGCTTTTGGTGCAGGGCCTCTATCAAATCTTCAAAAAGTTCTTCCCAGTTGATTTCTAACATATTGCCTTCCATTGTTTTACCTCCTTTTCTTTCTTTTAGAATAGGAAGCAAACCCGGTGCACAGGCTCGCCTTTCGGCAATCTTGTCCTAAACATAGACTTTTATGTGTAAGACAAGATTGCCGAACAAAAGTTACAACCTCGCCCACCGGGCTTGGTTCCTCGGTCGTTACCGGTATCCATACCAATCACCTCACATATAGAATGAATAAAGAATAATAATTTTGGCAGAAAAGCAACGTTGCTGGTTTTCTGCTAATATAATATAACACAGAAAAATCAGTTTTTCAAGAGAAAAGTGGTCCGGGACGGCAAATTTACCAAAAAATATTCAAAAACCTTGACAAATCTTCCAAAAGGTAGTAGAATACGGAATTGTTACGGAATTGTTACAGAACTGTTACAAAAGGAGTTTTTATGAGAAATAAAATTGTGAAGAAAATCATTCCGGCGTTGTTGGTATGGGGAATTTTTTTTAGTAGTATGTCCGCTTTTGCTCTGGGTATTGCATCCAAGGGCGGATTTGTTTTAAACGCCAACACTGGTCAGGAAGTATATAGTCAGCGGGGTGATACCCCGATGGTGCCGGCAAGTATGACAAAAGTGATGTCTGCCTATGTGGTTTATGAGGCAATCAAAGAGGGCAGAATTACCAAAGATACCTTGATTCCGGTGGGGTCAGCCTTAGCGGCATATTCCAGAAACCCGGGCTATTCCAATGTTGTCTTAACGGCAGGCGAAAGTTATACCGTGGATGAACTGCTTAGTGCGCTGTTTGTGGTTTCCGGCAATGCGGCGGTGATGGCAATGGGAGATTACCTCTATGGCAGTGAAGCCGGATTTGTGGAAAAGATGAACCAAATCGTAGCAAGATGGGGCGTGGATGCTTGGTTCGCCGATTGTACCGGCGTTTCTTCTCAGAATTCTGTTACCCCAAGAGCCATGGCAACCATTGCCAATCGGTTGGTGACAGATTACCCGGATTGTTTGCAGTATTCCCAAATGGCATCTTTGGACTTTCGTGGTAAAGTTTATAATGCCACCAATAAGATGCTTCCTGGCAGAACCTACGGCTATGATGGTGCCGTTGGCTTAAAAACAGGAACAACCTCTGCGGCAGGTGCTTGTTTTACCGGCGTGGTGGAAAGGGACGGAACCCGTCTGATATCCGTAGTAATGGGCGCACCCTATTCCAATGGCAGATACACAGACAGCATAGCAATGCTGGACTATGCCTTTGAGAAGTTAGGAACAGAGCCGGCAGAAATTGCAGAAACACCCAAAACCATATTAGAAACCAAGAATTTTTACCTGAATGATATGCCCATTCCCGGTTTTGTGCAGGATAACACCTATCTTGTCCGGGTAGAGGATTTGCGGGAATATGGTTTTGATGTGAATTATCATCCGGGCACCAATACCTTAGAGGTTATCAATAACCCCAAAAAGGCAATGGGTGGGTTAGAGAAAAAAGATTTCCCCCAAAATGCTGATTTTTCTGAGGGAAAAGCCGTGAATGTTATGGTCAAAAAGACTGCCGCAGATTTGGGCCTTTACACCGTTTCCGTCTATGATTTGTCCGGCAGAGCCGCCATTGACGTACAGGAACTTGCCTATTTAGGATGGGTGGTTGTGCGTGGGGAGATGGCAACCATCGTAACAAGGTAGTCCAGTCGGGCTTGAAAATTGGCGAACTTTGTCCGTGGCTTCGGCTTCCTTGGTCGGTTACGTTGTAGGGCAGGGGCTTGCTCCTGCCGAAAAGGTTGATAAAATCAACGGAACGAGCAAACCCGTTCCCTACGAAAACAAATCCCGCCTAATTTTCTGCGCCTTTGTTTTATAAAGATTTTTAAAAAAGGAATGACAGTACGTTGAACTGCCATTCCTCTTTTTGTTTACAAAAACAAATTTGTTTTGTTGCACAGAAAATGTTTAATCTGCTTCTATTTTTTCAAAAATCTTTTTTTCTTCCTTGGAAAAGTCATCCCAAGAAGAACATAGTCTCACTTGTTTTTCTTTCAGCATATCATAAAGATATACCATAACAAGTTCCTCGGAACCATTTTCCGCATAATATGTCAAAAAATTATTTTTTACGTTCAATTTGCAATATGCATTTCTGTTGTTATAATTTCCTGCAAGGTAAACATAGTTATCGTTTTGGAGATATCCATAAATTTCTGTTAAAAAACACTGATTGTATTCGCAATTAAACAGTTGCTCTATGTGTGAACCGCTTTTATCGGTTTGATGCAATACTTGATATGTTCCATCTCCAAAAAAATCTTTTGTGTCTTTCCCTGCGCCGTGTTTGATAGAAACATTATTGCAAGCCGATAACAAAAAAATCAAGCATAAAACAAGAGAAAAAAATAGATTGTTCTTCAAAACTTTTCACCTCTTAAAATCTTTTTGTATAAGTTATTTTTACGTCAACAGGGTCCAACAATTCCCATTCTGTATCAAAATAGGCAATATCGTTTGCCGCCCACAAAAAACCTCTTAAAAAGGAACCTTGTTTAAACGGATTTTTAAACTCGGTAAAATCAAAGGTATCCGACAGCGTGACGGTTGCAATCCAGTCACCGCTATTTGTTCTATTTGCAGTAATATCAACTTTAACATTGTGCAAAGCAGCGCCTAAATCTCCATTGCTGAGAGGAATTTCATATGAACTTGTTGGGATAGTTGGGTTTGAATCATCCCTGCTTGTCCCATATTCCCATATTAAATCATTAACAAACTGATTGATGCCGACATCGTTTTTGGCTAAGTTAGAGGCATAACTTCCCTCGGGAGCCTGATAATTATTTCCAGGGCCGCTTGCGGCAAGCCATAATAAATCTGCAGATAATTCCCATCCTACTGCACGAACACCGAGAGCAATCCCTTTCCATATGGTGTCTTCTCCCCAATTCCACGCATCAATAAGCCAGTTATTGCTATTTCTGTTGTTTGAATAACGAATTTCATCAAAAGTTTTTATCTTTTCTTCACTAAGATGATTCGCTGCATATGTATTATACAACTTTAAGGCATCAGCGTCAAGGGAGGCAGAAATTTGTTGGTTGTTTGCACCTACAATTTCTGCACAACGCCATCCGTAGATGTCGGCTGGGTTGCTGAGAGGTCTGTCGCATCTTCTGCATCGGTTTTGTCCGTCGTTACTTTTTGTGTTTTCTTTTTTCATTTTCGTTTCTCCTTTTGGGTTTTTTGTTTTATAATAAACCCAAAAGGAGTGTCATAGCGTGTCATGATATTTAAAAGTGTTTACGATAAAAATACACCATAAGGTTCGGCGGAGATTTTTCGGATGAGCACATCGGTAATCCGGTCGATTTTTTTAAAATCAATCGCCGGTTTATAGATTTCTTCCAGACTGTCGTGGAATTCCCTTGCTTCCTCCAATAAAATCCGGGCTGAGGAGATTTTTTCCTGATAACTGCGGGTAAGCAGAGAGAGGGTTTCAAAGTTTTCTTCCTCCGCACCCGGGCGGATGCCGGTCTCATATAAATCAAAAAGAATATCCCCTCCCCGGGAGGGATAAACCTCGTGGGGGGCGGTGGCGTCAAAGACCGCCAGTTGCAAGGCAGGAAAAATCACCATATCCAGACTTTGGGGGTCAAAACTGCAATGGTAAACCTCTGCATCCAGTCCTTTTTCTGTGGCGGCGGTAACCAACTTTTTCAGCAGGGTAGACTTCCCATTTCCAGGACTGCCTTTTAAAAAATAACGGGTTTGGCAGAAGTCAGTTAATTCTTCGATAAAATGAAGGGCACTATTTGGGGTAAGTGCCGAAAAAAACCGATGGCAGACATTCCCCGGCGTTTGGACAGAGGCAAGTTCCCCCAAAATGGTTTTTGTCAAGGCGTCTGCCCCCTCAGCAAGGGCAGAAAAGTCTGCATACTCTAAATAAATCTTCTCTTTGCGCAGATGGATTTCTTTGGCTTCTCCAAGGATTTGGTAAAGGTTTTGGTAGCGGATTTTGTTTTCCCGGTTTAAGGATAAAATCTCCTCTTTATGCTGGGTTAATTCCTGCTTATTCCAAGCAGTTCCAAGGTTTACGTATTCTTCTAATGCGCCCGGTGCGGTGGGTTCTATCACGTGGGGGGCGGTGCCGTCTACAATGGCAACCTTTTGATTCTTTAAGATAACTCCGTCTAAAGATTTCGGGTCGGAACTGCAAAGAATCTGGTCTACATCCTCGCCCCGCACCAAAAAATATTGGGCAATGGTCCGCATCAAGGTGGACTTCCCGCAACCGGGCCCGCCTTTTAAAATATAGACCCGGTCAAGACCCTGTAACGTCTCCGGGAAATAGTTTACAAACCCGTCTGCGGTATTGGCGCAGACAAAATATTCACGCAATCTGCCTTGCATAGGTATCACACTCCCTTTTGGTGTATTCTATGCAAATTAAAACCGGCGGTGTCTGTCCGCCGGGCAGATGATTTGGATGATGTTGTAAGGGCGATTCACGAATCGCCCGTAGACCGCAAAAGTAAAAAAATAACGGGACGCTCGTGAGCGTCCCCTACATTAAAATTCTTTGCATTCTACCAAAGTGTCTCCCTGATAACAAAGTTTTAAGGAGAAAGGTTCTGTCCTTTCGTTTAAAAGGCGGAACATTTCTCTGTCCCCCTCCCAAAGGTTCAGGTCAAAGATTTTATCCTTGTCCACCCAGACAAGTTCCCCCTCGTCGCAGGAAGATAATTCCCCTGTGAATTGGTCTGCGGTAAAAAGAAAAATATATTCCGGCGGTTGCACATCACAACAAAAGGTAAGAACCCCACGGAACCGATAAGATAAAAGGGTAAGCCCGGTTTCTTCCAAGACTTCCCGCATAAGACATTCTTCCGGCGCTTCTCCCGGTTCAAGCTTGCCGCCAACGCCAATCCATTTGTCCTTGTTTACGTCGTTTTTCTTGGAAACCCGATGTAGCATTAAATATTGATGGTCCTTTTCTATATAACAAAGGGTGGTTTGTATCATAAAAATCTCCATTCCGCCGCCATACCACGGCACAAATAGTGATAAAATTTCGCACGGGCAATGAAATCCGCCGGAGGCAATAACGGGAAAGGAACTTTCACGTTAAAACCTCCTGTTCTATAAGAAAAGTATAGCATATGTAACGCGAAATATCAACTTTATTGACAAGTTTCAGTAATAAGTAAAAAATCCGCACACTATCGTGTACGGATTTTTTTGGTGCCGCTGGCCGGAGTCGAACCGGCACGGAGTTGCCCCCGACGGATTTTGAGTCCGTTGCGTCTGCCAATTTCACCACAGCGGCAAAAATCAATTTTACGAACGAAAAATATTATAACATAGGTTTTTCAAAAATGCAAGAGTTTTTTTCTTTTTTCTCTAAATAGAATATTCTTGCAAAAAAAGGAGCAATATGGTAAAATAATAGGGTGAGAAAAAGCCAAAAAAGGTAAGAAGAAAAAAGGAGAAGATACCATGCGGGAAACGGTTCAGATTCTTGGTGTCAATATTGATAAAATCACAGCGGCAGATGCCCTGAAAAAAGCGATTGGATTTGTGGAAAATCCGGGGGCTTCGGTGATTTATACCCCCAATCCGGAAATCGTGATGGCGGCCTATGAGGATATTGAATTTCGTGATATTTTAAATGATGCGGATATGTGCACCCCGGACGGAATCGGTGTGGTTTATGGCGCAAGAATTTTAAAAACGCCCGTGCCGGAACGGGTGGCAGGGTTTGATTTATCCTGCGGTCTTTTAGAAGATATGGGGAAAAAGGGAAAAAGTGTATTCCTCTTTGGTGCAAAACCCGGCGTGGCAGAAGTTGCCGGCAAAAAGATGCAGGGAAAATACCCCGGTCTTGTGATTGCAGGCACCCGTGACGGATATTTTAAAGAAGAGGACGAACCGGCCATTGTGGATGCTATCAATCAATCCGGTGCCAACCTCCTTTTGGTATGTTTGGGCGCGCCCAAGCAGGAAAAATGGATTGCAAAGCATAAAGAAGAACTTAATGTTAACCTTTGCATCGGTGCCGGCGGCACCTTAGATGTGTTTGCGGGAACTATGAAACGTGCGCCGGAAATCTTTATCAAGTGTAATTTGGAATGGTTCTACCGCTTTTTAAAACAACCCAGCCGTATTGGACGGTTTGCGGCGCTTCCTAAATTTATTTTAACGGTGATGAAAGAAAGATAGGAGGGTTTTCCTATGCTCTATATGATGCTTGCGGACGGTTTTGAAGAAACCGAGATGATTGCCCCTTTGGATATTCTCCGTCGTGCTGGGATTGCGGTGCAGACGGTAGGCGTTACCGGGAGAGAGGTTGCCGGTGCCCACGGGGTTATTGTGACGGCAGACGTTTTGCCGGAAGAGACAAAGAAAGAAGATTGTGACGGGGTGATTTTGCCCGGCGGAATGCCCGGTACCACCAATCTCTTTGCCTCAGAATTTGTGAAAGAAATGATTTTGGACTGTAACCAAAAAGGTGGACTTTTGGGGGCAATCTGTGCCGCCCCTATGATTTTTGGGGAAATGGGTCTGTTAAATGGCTTAACCGCCACTTGTTTCCCGGGGTTTGAGGAACATTTAAAAGGTGCTTTTATTACCAAAGACCCGGTGGCAATCGCCGACCGTGTGATTACCTCCCGCGGGGCGGGTACGGCTCTTTTGTTTGGTGCGGCGCTTGTGAATGATTGTAAAGGCGAGGGCGAGGGTGAAAAAATCCTTTCCCAGATGCAATATGTGTAAGGGAAAAGCGGAACTTCGCAAAGAGTGGAAACTTCGGCGAAGTGAGATCAAAGACCGGGAAGAAAAAAGCAGAAAGATTGCAGAAAATTTACTTGCGCTCCCTGCTATTCAAAAGGCAAAGACGGTATTTTTGTATCTGTCTGCGGGTAGTGAGGCAGAAACACTTTCTTTGACAAAAGAACTGCTCCGTATGGGCAAAAGGGTGGCGGTGCCGGTCTGTGATACCAAAACCCATGAAATGGTTGCGGCAGAAATCAAGGACCTTGCCGAGGTAACTGCCGGTGCCTATGGCCTTTTAGAACCAAAAGAAGTCAAAGCCATTCTCAAAGAAGAAGTGGATGTGGTTTTGGTTCCCGGCCTTGCTTTTGATAAAGACGGTTATCGGTTGGGCTATGGCGGTGGATATTATGACCGGTATTTGGCGGATTTTTCCGGTAAGAGTATAGGTCTTTGTTTTGCAGAATGCTTTGCGGATTGTCTTCCCAAAGAGGAATATGACAAGCCGGTAGATTTGGTAATCACAGAGGTTGGTGTGATGTAGGGAATGCATTGATGCATTCCGCTGCGGAACAGATAAATCTGTTCCCTACTCCCCATAGAAAAATGGAAAGAGGAGAAGACTTATGGAGACAGAAATCAAAGAACGGGGTCGCCGTTCTTACCGGGAGGGTAAGCATCGATTAAGAAGTATCCGTTGGATGCTTTTCTGGATTGTGGCAGTACAAACCGCAGTCACCGGCGTGATTGCCTTGATTTCCAGTTTCTTTTCTGCTCCGCCCCCTGCCTGGGTACAGATTTTATTGATAGAACTTTTTGCCTATTTGGTTCCACTTAGTTTATATGCCAGACAAAATCGGCTTCTGACAGCAAAAACTGCCAGAGAACGGTTTGGTCTTTGTGTCTGCAAGCGGTATCTTTGGCCTTTTGTGATTTTAGGGGGCATTGGTTGTCAGTTTGTGATGATTGTTCTTAATCTCCCTGTCAATCTGCTTTTAGGACAGGTGGATGATGTGCTGCCCCAAACGGTGCCGGAACTTCTGGCGTCTTTGGTGGCGGTGGCGGTAATCCCTGCGTTTTTTGAAGAGTTTCTCTTCCGGGGAATTGTTTACGGGGTTATGAAAGAATTTAACACCCGTGCCGCATTGCTTTTTACGACTGTGATGTTTGCCCTGATGCACGGAAGTGTGAGCGGATTTTTGGGGTATCTGTTTTTGGGGTGGGCATTGGTGGTTGTCTTATCCCGGACCGGGTCCTTGTACGCCTGTATGGCATTTCATCTTGTCAATAATCTGACGGCGTTGTTGCTTTCCTGGTTCAGTTATCGGCTTTCCTATCTGCCGGGGACTACCCTTTTCCTTTTTGTGCTTGGAATTTTGGCGGCGGCGTTGGGATATTTGGGCATTGTAAGAATGACCAAAGAAAAACAGGAGACAAAACTTTTAGAAACCAAAGAACTATTAGGGCAGAGTTTTCTTAGTTTACCCATTGTCCTTTGCTTGATTTGTATGCTGGTTGTTTGGCTTTTAGGATAGGTAACTGCCTTGATGAAAGGAGAGGAAATATGGAAAAAGAAAAAATTCCCGGAAGAAAAAGAAGAGAAATCAAAAGGATGATTGCAACAATCTTTGCTATTGTCATTATTGTAGGCGTTGTTGTTGGTTTTTTTGTCTGTCGGGATGTTTGGAGTTGGGGAAAACCTGACAAAGAGTATCTGGTAGAAATTCCGGCAGGCGCAGGGTCTTCTATCGTGGCAGAAATTCTTTATGATCAGGAGATCATTGCCTTTCCGCGGGTTTTCAAGGTCTATGCCCATATGATTTCTGCTACCTCCTGCCAAAAAGGCAGATACATTGTCGATACAGGAATGAGTTATAAAGAAATCTTGCATAAACTTGCCGGGGCACCGGATGCCGGGGATATTGGCGCCAAAAAGGTGGTCATTCCGGAGGGTTATGAACTTTGGCAAATGATAGATTTGTTGGTGGAAAACGGCTTTGGCGATAAAGATGTTTTCTATCAGGAAGTGGAGAACGGCGTCTTTGAACAACCCTTTGTAGCAGAGATTCCTCAGCGTCCCAATCGGTTGGAAGGTTACCTTTATCCGGATACCTATCTGTTTTCTCCGGAGGAAACAGAGCACGAAATTCTTTCCCGGATGCTGGATACCTTTGCGGAAAAGATTTTGCCGGTCTATGAAAATTCCGGAACGGGAAAAAGTTTAGACGAAGTGATTGTTATGGCGTCTGTGGTAGAGCGGGAAGCAGCAAATGATGAAGAACGCCCGGACGTGGCATCGGTCTTTTACAATCGCTTAAAAATCGGGATGAAGTTGGAGTCCTGCGCTACGGTGCAGTATATATTAAAGGAACGGAAAGATGTTTTAAGCAATCAGGATACTATGATTGATTCGCCATATAATACCTACCGCTATGAGGGGTTGCCTTTGGGACCCATTGCATCTCCCGGCCTTTCCTCTGTTGAGGCGGTACTCCGTCCCACGGTGACCAACTATCTTTATTTTGTGGCAAAGGCTGATGGAAGCGGAAATTTGTTTTCCGAAACCTTTGAAGCCCATAACCAAAAAATTGCAGAAACCCAAAATTAAAGGAGCGATTACCTTTGATCGATGACAGTATCAATTATGAATATATTATCCGCTATCTCCGGGACTTGCTTCCCAAACGAAGCGGACTTATGGGGGAATTGGAAGCCTTTGCCAGAGAATATGACGTGCCCATCTCTCAACCGGAGACTATGAAACTCTTAGAGGTGTTAATCCGCCTCGGCAAGATTAAGTCGGTTCTGGAAGTGGGTTGTGCCATCGGGTATTCTGCCATTGGTATGATTGATGCTGGCTGTCATAAAGTGGACACGGTGGAGATTTCTCCGGATGCGGCACGGGTTGCTAAGGAAAATTTCCAAAAAGCCGGATTGGCGGATAAAATTACCCTTTATTTTGGAGATGCCAAAGAAATTCTTCCTGCCTTAGAGGGACAGTATGATATGATTTTTATGGATGCGGCAAAAGCCCAGTACGGGAATTTCTTTCCCCATTGTATGCGGCTTTTAAAGCCGGGCGGGTTGTTGATTTCCGACAATGTGTTATACAAGGGTATGACTGCCACCGATGAACTGTTACAGCGGCGAAAGATTACCATTGTAAAACGGCTTAGAAATTATCTGGAAATGTTGTCTAATCATCCGGAACTGGAAACCTCCGTTTTGCCGGTGGGTGACGGTGTTGCTTTAAGTTATAAGAAATAAATGGAAGGGAGAAGATAGGATGTTTTATTCTTCTTATCGACTCAGAACACTGAGCAGGAATTTAGATATGCCTATGGTGGTGTTGATTCTTGCCAATGTTTTTTTAGGAATGTTAATGATTTCCAGCGCCGGCGGCGGGAAGTATCTTCTCATCCAAAGCCTTGCCTTTCTTCTTGGGGTTGGCGGCGTGGTGGCGTTGATGATATTAGACTATGACTATCTGGCGCAGATTTCCCAATACCTTTACGGTGCAGGGGTTCTGCTGCTGGTGTTGGTGTTGATTCCCGGCATTGGTGCGGTTCGCGGCGGTGCACGGAGTTGGTTTTCGTTAGGCCCTATCAGCATCCAACCGGCGGAAATTGCCAAAATCTTCTTTATCATTACCTTTTCCAAAAAGTTAGAAGACTGCCGGGAACACATCAATGATGTTCGGGTTCTTGGTAAGTTGTTGCTTTATCCTGCCATTTTGTGCGGGTTGTTGCTTTTGCAACCGGACCTTGGTACTGCCGCAGTTTTTGTGGGGATTACCGTCATAATGCTTTTTGCAGCAGGCCTTGAATGGAAGTATTTCCTCTATGGTTTGAGTGCTTTGGTGGTGGTTTTCCCTATTTTTTGGTTTCTTATCTTGCAGGATTATCAGAAAGCCCGTTTGCTTTCTGCCTTTCGCCCGGAGGTTGACCCCACCGGCGCCGGCTATCACGTCATTCAATCCAAAATCGCCGTTGGGTCAGGAAAGTTTTTTGGGACAGGCCTTTATAAAGGTTCCAGTCAGGTGAATAACCTGTTGCCGGAACGGCACACCGACTTTATCTATTCCGCTGTGTGCGAAGAGTTGGGATTTTTGGGTGGGATTTTGGTGCTTCTTTTTTTGGCGGCGCTGATTTTCCGTTGTTTTTATATCGGAAGTAACGCCCGTAACGAATTAGGAAACCATATCTGCATCGGCGTTGCGGCTATGCTGATTTTTCAGGTTTTTGAAAACATCGGGATGTGTTTGGGTTTGTTCCCGATTACCGGTATCACCCTGCCTTTTTACAGTTACGGCGGTTCCTCTATGGTGACCAGTATGTTGGCGGTGGGTTTGGTCTTAAACGTACGCTACCGATGCAGAATGATAAATTTTTAAAAGACAAAGTCGATGTTATCATCGCTCATATTGGTGTGGTTCCGGCAGTTCCCTGGATGGAAGACGTTTATCAAAGGTTTGAAGCGGCTTCCGTGCCGACAAAATGTTAAGAGAGAAATAAAAAGCCGTTCAGATTATGAAGTGAACCCCAAAGTTTAGACAAAAATTTAATATTAACTTGCTCGCGAATGAGTTCGGTATTGTACCGGACTCATTCCTTTTAGTTTTAAGG
>JAZPYU010000129.1:0-6725 GCA_045544295.1 Ructibacterium sp.
ATTTTTCTATTCTTCTACGGCTTCGTACATAGTTTTTGCAACGTTTTTATAAGCAGTGACTTTGATTTCCAACACCCGAACGGTGACAGGCTTTGCACCAAACTGGATGGTGATGACGTCTCCTTCTTTCACGTCATAAGAGGCGCGAACCACCTTGCCATTGACACTAACTCTGCCGGTATCACAAGCCTCGTTGGCTATGGTGCGACGCTTAATCAAGCGGGAAACTTTTAAATATTTATCTAATCGCATAATGAAGGCTCCTTTTCTTCTTCATATTTTTGAAAAGCATTAATCAAATGATTTAAATAGCGGTTCAGGGCAAGTTCTAAGGAGATGCCATTGGCTTTTGCCTCTTCCACTAAAGTGTATAATTTTTGTCCAAAAACAAGTTCCGGGTCATCCGGGATTTGTGGAGTATCGTAAAATCCTGCTTTTTTCAGTTTTCCTTGGGATTTTTCTGCCCGCATTAGGGATGGCAGATAAGCAGATATGCCTCTTAATTCTTCGGTAACGGTTTTTTGTGCCCGGTCTTTTCGCTTGATTTCATCCCAGTCGGCGGCGGCTTTCCCCTCAAAAATATGGGGGTGACGATGTCTCATTTTCCGGCAGATAACATCGGTGACATCGTCGATGGTGTATTCACCCAAATCTTTGGCAATGGCGGCGTGAAAGACCACCTGCAAAAGCAAATCACCGCTTTCGTCAGCAATCTTTTTGGGGTCGCCGTTGTCAATGGCTTCTGCTAATTCGTAAGATTCTTCCACGGTGTGTTTTTTGATGCTTTGGTGGGTTTGTGCTCTGTCCCAGGGGCATCCATCCTCGCTCCGTAGGATTTCCATAATCGTAATAAGATCTTGAAAGGTATATTTTTCTTGCATAGTATTCCCTACTTTAATAATTTCATCCGGGTGAGAATGGCAACCATCTTGTCACCCTTAGGTAATCTTTGGATATCTTCTTTTAAAATCGCACCAACGCCAAACGCGGCAAAGACATAAATAATGGCACATACGCCGATTTCCCCTGCAATCAGGACACGACGGAGCCAGATATTAACCGCATCGTTCAGGAGAAAACTCTCACCGGTGATAAAGGTGCCAAAAACAAAACCAACAGCGCCCATAATCAAAGCGGCAAACAGCGGCTTTACCAAAAAGGTGCTGAATCGGAATTCTATCTTGGCATACCTGATGATTTGAATGATATTTAAGACCGCAATGATAAAATAGCAAACAAAGGTACCCACCGGCGCTCCGTCAATGCCAAGGAAAGGAATGCAGAAGAAGTTTACTAAAACCTTGGCAGTACCGCCAATAATCATATTGATAACGGGAAGATAAACTTTACCATAGGCTTGTAAAATCGCATTGGTGACCGAAACAACCCCAACCGGGATAATGGCAAAAGCCAGAATGGCCAGAACGGACTTTGCATTGACATCACTAAAAAGAATATAAAGAACTTCTTTGGAAAGGGAGGCAATCCCCAAAGCACAAGGTGCCGCAAACAAAATGGCAATCCGGATGGCACTCTCGGTAATGGTTTTTGCTTCTCCTTTACTTTCTTTGGTTAAAGCGGCGGAAATTGCCGGAACAACGCTCATTCCAAGTGCTACCACCAAGGTGAGGGGCAGATTGAAGATGGTCAAAGCCTTGCCGGTATACATACCATATAAGGTGGATGCCTGATGGGCGTAGAGTTCTCCCCCTTGCCAACCTTCTTCCAAAACTTGCTGGAAGAACTTGGTTCCCTCCCGGAACATAAAGTCATAGTTGCCTAAAACTTCCGGACGGGTTACCAAACGGCGGGTGATGGTTCCCATATCAATGAGCGAGGTCAGACTGGAAACCGATGCCCCGATGGTAATGGGGATGGCGATTAAAATCAGTTCTTTTAAAATACGCCCTCTGGAACGGAGTGGGTCAATCTGGGAGAGGGCAGATTTCTTTTGTTTGGTAAAAAGATAGATAGCACTAAGGAGCATAAAAGAAAGCAGAGTGCCTACCGTTACGCCGGAAATCGCACCTGCGGATGCAAACACCGTTCTTATGTGAGAAGATTGTATTTTGGCGGCGGTGTAATCCACAGCGGTTTTTAAACTACCATCTACCGTCATCTTCATAAAGAAAGAGGCAACCACAATACCCACCAGTAACTTGGCAGCGGCTTCAATTACTTCGGAACCGGCGGTGGGGAACATATTTTGTCTGCCTTGGAAATAACCACGATAGACCGATGCCAAGGAAACAAAGAAAATAGCCGGAGAAATGGCTAAGATACCCATTGCGGAGCCGGGGACAGAAACCAATCCCTCCAATTGGTTGGGGAAAAGGTAAAGGAGCAATGTCCCGATAAGACCAATCACCGCAAGAAATCGAAAAGCCGTTTGAAAAATCCGCCGTGCATCCTGCTCATTGCCTTTGGCAGAACTTTCTGCTACCATTTTAGAAATGGCAATAGGAAAACCTGCGGTGGCGATGATGAACATAAAGGTGTAGATTTGGTAGGCAATATTAAAGTATCCCATCCCATCATCACCGATTAAATGGGTTAAAGGAATTTTAAAGAATGCACCGATTACCTTTACCACCAAATTGGCAATACCAAGGATCAAGGCACCCTGAATAAAACTTTTTGATTTATTTGTTTGTTCCAAATTGTTCACTCCTTATTGTGAATTAAGATTATTATATTACAAACGGACAGGAAAAACAACCCGTTTAGCAAAAAAAGGAACCATTGGTTCCTTTTCCATGTTACGAAGATAATTGGTCATTGCAAACTTCATCCACCGTCCGGGAGACGGAGTGCTGAATGGGTTTCCATTCTACTTTCTTGAAAAGTGCAATGATTGCAATGGGGACATAAGTCAGCATAAAAATCGGGAATGTGAATAAGTTCAAAATCCGCTTCCGAACAGGACAGTAAATCTGTTTCCACTCGGTGATGGTGGTGATGGTTCCTAAAATAAAGAACATTCCATAAAAGTTCCCCAATGTTTGCAGTAAAGTTAAAACCAAAGCGGGAGTTTCTACCGAGTTTGCAAGAATTCCCAAAGGAATGGCAATGGCATTGACTGCGGTGCTGATTAAGGTAAGAAGCATAGCCGGCATAATGGTCATCAGCATATCAAAGCAGGAAAAACTGCCTTTGAAAGCACCCCGGAATAATTTACCGCCATAATTTGCAAATACCTGATAAAAACCTTTCGCCCAACGCAGACGTTGATTGTAAGATTCTTTAAACAGGGTAGGCTGTTCGTCATAGAGAATGGCATTTTCGCAATAGCCGATGGTTTCTCCTTTGATGACATTGTCAACGGTGAACTCAATATCCTCGGTAAGCAGGTGATGAATCCAACCACCGTTTTTCCGGATGATATCACTGCTGATTAAAAATCCGGTGCCGGAAATAGCACAACTGGTATTTAAATGCATTCTGGCATTGTTCAAGAATTTTGCTTCCCGCAGGAACCAAAGGGAGTATCCCGCAGAAATCCAGTTGCCGCCAAAGTTTTTGGAGTTCCGGTAACTGGTGATGATGCGATAGCCCTGAGAGAAAACCCTGTTCATTTCTGTGATAAAGTTTTTGTCAAGCAGATTATCTGCATCAAAAACCATAAAAGCATCGTAATTTTTGTCTTTATACTGGCTATCAATAATATCAAACATCCAATCCAGCGCATAGCCTTTGCCCACCTGCTCTGTGTTAAAGCGTTCATGCACAATGGCACCGGCTTTTTCGGCAACGGTGGCGGTATGGTCGGTACAGTTGTCCGCAATGACAAAAATATCTACCAAATCCTGTGGATAGTTTTGGTTCTTAATACTTTCAATCAACTGCCCAATGACATTTTCTTCGTTCCGGGCGGAAATCACCACAGCGTAGCGGTGGTCTTTTGTGGCGGTAAATGTTTTAGGCTTTCGCCACAGACCAATGAAAATATAATAGAACTGATAAGCATAACACAGGGTAAAGATGATAGAAATCAAGTAATTTAAATAAATAATTGTCTTCATAAGAATCCCCTTATAGAGCAATGCTCATAAAAATTGCCGCCGAAAACAGCAGCATTTCAAAAACCAAATAATATCGTAATCAATGATAAGCAAATTATATCTGTTTTCATAGGCAAAGTCAAGGGTTGTTACAAAAAAGAAAGAAAAGGATTTACTAAAATTCGGACAGAAAAGAGATAGGCTTGTTTCATTTTATGAGGAAAGCAGAAAAATAGAACCAAAATGAAAATTTATACTATCTTTTTTGAAAAACTTGTGGTAGAATGAAGCAGGAAGTATTTGCTTGAAAGGAAGTTAAATAGATGATACGCAAATCCTTGATTGAAATGATTTTTGAAGCGGCATCCATTGCCCGTTGGAATGACCATATCCGTCCGGCAAAAGGATTTACCGAACTGGATAAACAATCTCATAAGATGATTTATGCCTATGTGCTTGGAAAATTAGAGCTGGAGACCGACTGGTTTGCTTTGGTAGAAGGCGGTATTTTTGAATTTTTACACCGTCTGATTTTGACCGACATTAAACCCCCGGTTTTCCATCGGCTGATGAAGGAAAAGGGAAAGGAACTCAACGGTTGGGCAATCAGGGAGATGCTGCCGGAGATCCAATCCATTCCCGGTGGCTTTGCAGAGCGGTTTGCCCGGTATTTCAGTGAGGAGAATTATCATAGCAGAGAAAAAAAGATTTTAGAGGCTGCACACTATCTTGCTACCAAATGGGAATTTGGTATCATCTATGATATGTGCCGGAACTACTATGGTATCGAACAGACCCGTCACGAAATTGACAGTAAGTTAGAAGAGTTGGAACACCTGCATTCCTTTACCCTTTTGATGCAGAACAAAAATTATCAGGGGCTTACCGATTTATTGGGGCAACTGCGTTTTCAACAGCGTTGGGCAAGGTCACCCCGTATTCCCGAAACTTCGGTAGGGGGACATATGCTGATTGTGGCGGTGCTTTCCTATTTTTGCTCTTGCGAGATGGGTGCTTGTGAAAGAAGAACGGTGAATAACTTCCTGGCAGGTCTTTTCCACGATGTGCCGGAGGTTTTGACCCGTGACATTGTTTCTCCGGTGAAAAATTCTGTGGAGGGTCTGGATGAACTGATTAAAAACATTGAAGACGAACAAATGGAACGGGTACTTTACCCCCTCATCCCGGAGGAATGGAAAAAAGAGATTTCTTATTATACCCAGGATGAATTTGCCACCAAAATTATCAATGGCGGCAAAGTGGTTTTCACTTCCCCGGAGGAAGTCAATGCCAAGTATAATCAGAATTCCTTTATGGCGATAGATGGTGAAGTAATCCGTGGCTGTGACCATTTGGCGGCGTGTATTGAAACTTACGTTTCTCACGTTTGCGGTGTTACCACCCACACGCTGCAAGAAGCCAATCGGGATCTTTGTGCCAAATACAAAAACCGTCTCATTGGCGGCATTGATTTTGGCAGTTTGTTTGACTATTTTAAGATTTAGAACCTTTTTATCCCCTTTGCATAGGATGGTAGTAACTGAGTTTGCAAAGGGGTGTTTTTTATGGATGTCATCGGTATTGTGATACTGATGTTTTTTGGCATTTATGGAATTTTGGAGTTTTTTGCAAAAACCTTGTTTTCCCACAAAACCAAAGGGGCAGAGGACGCCGTCTTTTCCCATCGGGTACTGGCGGTAAAAAACTGTGAAGAAACCATAGAAGGTATGATTCGCACCCTTTTATGGGAAGATATCCGGGAACCCCTCATCGTTCTTGATTTAGGCTCTTCTGACAGTACCGGAGCGATTTTGGATAAACTTGCATTAGAGATTGATTTTATGCAGGTGATGGGAAAAGCCGAATATGAGGACTATCTTTCTAAAATGGCAGCAGAATTAGGATAGGAGTGATACCGATGAAAAATTATAAAATCGTACTGGCCTATGAAGGAACCCGTTACCGCGGTTGGCAAAGACAGGGCAACACCGGGGATACTATTCAGGAAAAAATCGAAAATGTCCTGACCCGTATGGAGGGAAGTCCGGTAGAGGTTTATGGTGCAGGAAGAACCGATGCGGGCACCCACGCCGCGGGGCAAGTGGCAAACTTTTATTTACATTCCGAGCCGGAGTCGGAGCGGGTTCTTGCCTATCTGAATGCCTATTTGCCGGAAGATATCGGTGTCCTTTCGGTAGAAGAAGTGCCGATGCGGTTTCACAGCCGTTTACAGGTGGTAAAAAAGACCTATCAGTATCGGCTGAAAACCGGGAATATTCCTATGGTGTTTGACCGCCGTTATATGGCGGAATATCCGGAAGAACTTAATGTGGATGCTATGCGGAAAGCGGCAGAATTTCTAAATGGCAGACACGATTTCCGTTCCTTTTGCGCAAATAAGAATATGAAAAAATCCACCCTCCGTACCATCTATTCTTTGGACATTGAGGAACATCCCGGGGAACTACGGTTTATTGTGACAGGAAGCGGGTTTTTATACCATATGGTACGGATTTTGGTGGGGACCCTTTGTGAAGTGGGTGCCGGACTTCGTAAGCCGGAAAGTATGGTAAGGTTGTTAGAAGTCAAAAACCGTGCAGAGGCAGGAAAAACCATGCCGGCACAGGGGCTTATGTTGATGGAAATTATCTATTGACAAGGGTTTTGGTTCTGTTATAATGGAATTATCATAAAAAACAAAGAGGGACTCCTATGTTTATACAA
>JAZPYU010000130.1:0-4400 GCA_045544295.1 Ructibacterium sp.
ATGGCTACGATCCGACTTCCCCCTATAACTACCAATCTTTGGCGGACCATTTAGGCACCGGCAAAGCCTGGGAATTGGACAGAAAAAACAATGGTCTGTTTATGCTTCCGCCTAAAGAAATCCGGGAAACCTCCGGGGAACTGATCGGCGGGGTGGATGTGGTACACGATGTGACAAACTACCTGAAAAGAAGTCAGCAGGAATATGTGCTTGCGGCAGACTGTAATACCATCTGTAATGTCAATTATGATGATGTATATCGGTATCATATGGAAGAAGAAGCGGATATCACCTTAATTTATCATAAGGTGGGGGATATTCCGGAAAATCGGTTAAAACGGGAAATTTTACTGGATGTGGCAGACGGTGTCGTAAAAGACATTCACGTGTATCCTGCCAAACAAAAAACCAATTATTCTTATATGCATCAGTTCTTGATTCATAAAAATCTTTTGATGGATTTGGTAGGAGATGCCAAAGCACACGGCAAACATTCTCTTTCTAAGGATGTCTTTTTGGCAAACCTGTCCCGATTAAAGATTTGTGCTTATGAATATACCGGATGCCAGTTAAAGGTGAATGATGTTAAAACCTTCTTTGAGGCAAATCTGGCACTTCTCAACCGGGAAACCCGGGAAGAACTGTTTGGACTTAAAAATGATATGCCGGTCTACACCAAGATAAAGGATACCATCCCCACCAAGTACGGGAAGGATGCAGAGGTATCCAACTCCATCATTGCAGATGGTTGTGTGATTGAAGGCACCGTAAAAAATTGCGTACTCTTCCGTGGCGTACATATCGGTAAGGGTGCGTCGGTAGAAAACTGTATCATTATGCAGAAGTCAGAAATTCAGGACAACTGTATGATGGAAAACGTGATTTTTGATAAAGAAGTGGTACTGCGGAGCGGGAAGAAACTGGTAGGGCAGGAAACCTATCCTATGATTATCGGAAAACGCTCTGTGATTTAATGTTTCGGGAAGGAGTGTGACAGCGTGCGAAAAATATTGATGTGTTCTTCCGAGGTTGCGCCTTTTGCCAAATCAGGGGGTCTGGGTGATGTGCTTGGTGCACTGCCCAATGCTTTGGCAAAAGAAGGGAATGATGTCCGGGTAATTCTTCCAAAATACGGATGTATTCCTGATAAATATAAAGAAAAGATGGAGTTTAAATTCTACATCTATATCCCCTTGGGCTGGCGGAGGAAATACTGTGGCGTTTTTGAACTGGTTCGTCACGGGGTAACCTATTACTTTATTGATAACGAATATTATTTCGGCGACCCATATCTTTATAAATGGAACGACTTGGAACGATTCGCTTTCTTTGATAAAGCCTGCCTGGAAATTTTGCGGAACTTAGATTTCAAGCCGGATATCCTTCATTGTCATGACTGGCAGACCGGTATGATACCCGTTCTCCTGAATGCCTACTTTGTAAGGGACGAATTCTATCAGGGCATCAAAACGGTGTTTACCATTCACAACCTGCGCTATCAGGGTATTTACTCTATGGATGTGGTGGCAGATTTCTTCTCTTTGGATAAGAGTTTCTTCTCGGATGATAAGTTGGAATTCCACGGTTGTGCCAATTTGTTAAAGGGCGGTTTGGTTTATTCGGATTATGTAACCACGGTAAGTCCTACTTATGCACAGGAAATTCAAACACCGGAGGGTGGCGAACGGCTGAATGGCCTGTTAAAAGCCCGTGACCAATCTTTGTTTGGTATCATCAATGGAATTGATACCGAGGTATATAGCCCCAAAACCGATAAATACATCTTTGAAAATTACGATTTAAGAAATTTGGTCAATAAGAAAAGAGAAAATAAAAAGCGCCTGCAAGAACAGTTAGGGCTTCCGGTTGACGGAGAAAAGCCGATGATAGGTATTGTTTCCCGCTTGGTAGACCAAAAAGGTTTTGACTTGATTGCAGAGGCTATGGGCCAACTGATGGAGATGGACATCCAACTGGTTGTTCTTGGCACCGGTGACAGTAAGTATGAAGAAATGTTCCGGCAGACCGCTTGGTACCATCCAGACAAGGTTTCCGCTAATATTACATTCAGTAACGAACTGGCACATAAAATCTATGCAGGATGCGACTTGTTCCTGATGCCCTCGATGTTTGAACCTTGCGGTCTTAGTCAAATGATTGCCATGGCGTATGGTACCATCCCTATTGTTCGGGAAACCGGTGGGTTAAAGGATAGTGTAGCGCCCTTTAATGAATTCACCGGGGAAGGTACCGGATTTAGTTTCGGGGCATATAGTGCCTATGAGATGATGCAAGTGGTTCGCCTGGCGCTTCGGTTCTTCTCGGAAAAAGAAATTTGGGTTCCGCTGATGAAACGGGCGATGAAAGAGGATTTCTCCTGGAAGAATTCCGCAAAAAAGTATATGGAAATGTACGAACAACTATTATAGGAAAAAGGCGGACAATGTCCGTCTTTTTTCTTGATTTTTATGGACAAGTTGTATATAATAAGAAAAGAAAAACAAAGGAGGGGCTGTGATGATAGAAAGACTAAAAAACTTTTTGCAAGACGGCACAAAAAATCAAAGGCTTCTTTTTTGTGTCATTGCCATTGCGGCGGTGGCTCTTTTCACGGCTTTTGTGGGAAGTTTCACCTGCGATAACAATGACGATTGGAAAGTAGAAGGGCCGGCAACAACGCCAAAACCCGCACCGGAAATTCCCTTGGCGTCAAGCCAGAACGACCTTTTGAAAATCGCCATTGAGGCACAAGGTACAGAGGAAAAGGTCTGCTATCTTACCTTTGATGATGGACCTACCAACACGGTGACGCCGGCAGTTTTGGATGTGCTGAAACAATACGATGTCAAGGCAACATTTTTCCTTTTGGGAAGAATGATAGAAAAGAATCCGGACATTGCTAAGCGTACCTTTGAGGAGGGGCACTTGCTTGCCAACCACAGTTATAGTCACGTTTATCAGGAACTCTACGCTACCGGCGATAGTTTTCTGGCAGAGATTGAAAAAGTAGAGGGCTTAATCCGGGATGTTACCGGAGAAGAACCTTTTAAGTTGATGCGGTTTCCCGGTGGCGGTCAGAATGCCGGTGCATATGCAACCCAAAAACAACAGTATAAACTTTTACTTCAGGAAAAAGGCTATTATTTTGCGGATTGGAATGCATTAAATGGCGATGCGGAGGCGGTGGGGCGTTTGGCCCCTCAGTTGATAGAACGGTTAAAAGCCACGGCAACACAGAAAAATATTGTGGTATTGATGCACGATGCCGCAGATAAAAAGGCAACGGCAGAGTCTTTGCCGGCAATCATTGAGCATTTAAAAGAACAAGGATATGTGTTCCGGCGGTTAGATGAGATTCAGTATTATCCAAAGGCAGAAGAAACCAAGGCTCCGTCTATGGAACTTTAATACAATATATAGGAAGAAAGTGTATTTATGAATTATCAGGAAAAAGCAGAAATTCTTTTTTGCCAGGGTTATAATTGTGCCCAGGCGGTATTTTTAACCTTTGCCGAAGACCTGGGGATGGAAAAAGAAACGGCACTACGGCTGTCCTCCTCTTTTGGTGGAGGTATGGGCGGGCTCAGAGAGGTCTGCGGAGCGGTGAGCGGAATGCTTATGGTCATCGGCCTTGCTAAAGGCTATACCGGGAAAAATGTCCCCCAAGAGAAAAAAGAACATTACCAAAGAATTCAGCGAATGGCAGAAACCTTCCGAAAAGAAAACGGTAGTATCATCTGCCGGGAACTTTTGGGTCTTAAGGAAGGTGAAACCCCAATGCCCCAAAAGAGAACTGATGCCTATTATAAAAAGCGCCCTTGCGGTGAACTTTGCGGCCATGCTGCTACTATCGTTGCCAAAGAACTTGGCCTTTTAAAAGAATAAAAAATAACCAAAAAGCCATACTAGGATTATTAAAACATCCGGGAGGCGTTTTGTTTTATGAAAGAAAAGAAAAAAGAAGTGCTAAAAGGACCGGCAGAAAGAGAGACACAGGAGGGGGAACCTGTATTTTCGTTAACCAATGCGGCAACGGTGATGGAATGTACCGGCCTCATTCAGGTTCCACCGGAAACAGAGGAAGAACTGGAAAACTATGCAGATGTTTATAACTTTGCCCAACCGGAACCGGTGGTTCCCAAAGAAGAAAGCGATAAAAACTCGCCCTGCCCTGACTAAACAGAGCAGGGTGTTTTATTGTCAAAATTGCATAAAAAACAGGCGAAAAAACTTGAAAAAAAGTACTTGACAAAGGTGGTAAGGCGTGATATACTAAGTAGGCTGTCCCCGAAAAAGGGGTAGCAAAAGGCGTGGGAGCACGAGATGTTTGTGGCTACGGCGATAAGGTTAATCTTTACCGCTCGGAAGCAACGGCAAAGGGTGCAGCGTCACGCTGCTGA
>JAZPYU010000131.1:0-1792 GCA_045544295.1 Ructibacterium sp.
GCGTTTGGAAGAACTTTTTACCAAGGAAGAAACCTATCAAACAATGTCAGAAAACGCCAAAGAAATCTATCAAAAAAGATTTACGGCAGTTGCAAATACCAAAGCCATTGAGGAACTCTATGGCGCTGTGATAAGGAAGAAAGGCGGGAAAGCAAATGAAAGCAAAATTTAACTGGATTGACGGATTGATTATCCTCATCATTTTAGCGGTTTTAGCGGCAGGAGCAGTTTTCTTGTTTGGCGGTAGCCGGGGGGAAACTGGTGCAGAGACCAAGACGGTGGAAATGGTGGTAGAATTAAAGGATGTCAGCGAAGACTTTACCAAAATTCCTCAGATTGGGGATGTGGTGATGGTTGGCGTGAAAGAGAAGATGACCACCAAGGTAACCAAAGTAGAACCCAAACCCGCCAAGACGGTAGGTTATGACGTGGTAAACGGTTGGGCAGGGGAGGTAGAACTTCCCGGCCGGTATGATTTGTGGGTTACCATTGAGGGCGAGGGTACCGAGACCGGCGAGACGGTAGAAGTAAATAGCATTGCGGCACGGGTTGGCGCAGAAGCCATCGTGAAAAGTAAGAACTGGGCAGGGCACGGCTATTTTATGGCTGTGGAAACCAGATAGGAGGGAAAAGATATGCTGAAAGAAAATGGAAAGTTATTCGGAAAAATCAGCGTTATCGATATCGCTGCTATTTTGGTTGTTTTGGTTTTGATTTTGGGTGTGGTATTGCGGTTTTCCGGCAATCAGGCGGTAACGGTCAGCACCGGACAGAACCTTCAATGTGTGGTTAAGGTAGAAAATGTACGGGTTCAGACGGTGGATGCTTTGAAAAAAGGCGGAGCCGTATTTGATAAAGAAAGCAAAGAATACATCGGCGAGATTACCCAAGTAAAAGAAGAACAGGGAACCACCATGCTGTTGATGGAAAATGGAACCTATCAGGAAGTTCCCACGGAAGGCAGATACAATGTGTATGTGACCATTGCCTTTACCGGCAGCGTCAGCGATGCAGGGTATTATACCCAGACCAATCGGCAGATGAGCGTGGGCGGAACCTTAGAAATGAATGCAAAATTCTCCCAATGTGAAGGAAAGATTTTTGCAGTCAGTCAGGCAGAAAACAATTAAAGGACGGAGTTGTATGAACGGGAAGAAAGCCCTGGGACATTTGAAAACCATTACCCGGCACCGGCACGAGGTCATTCGCCATTGCAAAAAGGCGGGGATTTTCTGGCAGGGGCTTGGGCATGATTTGTCCAAATATACCTTGGCGGAGTTTTTGACAGGGATTCGGCATTACAGCAACGGAAGAAAAAGCCCCAACGAAAGGGAACGGGAACTGTACGGCCATTCCCATGCCTGGATGCATCACAAAGGCAGAAACCGCCACCATTTTGAATATTGGCAGGATTATAACCCCCAAGCGGGAAAGACCATGCCGGTAAAAATGCCGGTGCGGTTTTTCAAGGAACTGATTTGTGACCGGATTGCCGCCAGTAAGATTTATCAGGGTGCGGCATACACAGAGGCACATCCCTTGGAATATTTCCAAAGAAGCCGTGCCAAAGAGGAAATGCATCCGGAAACCGCCGCAATGACAGAAAAAATGCTCCGGCTTTTGGCGGAGCAAGGGGAAACGGTGATGTTTCGGGAACTGAAAAAGTTAAAAGAATATTAAAAGGTTGTGCCTTTCGGCACAACCTTTTTTGCGGGACGTCGTTCTCGCGCTGGGCAAATATGCCGGTGGCATATTTGTAGCGGAAAATGAGGTGCGACAGCACCGGCTTTTA
>JAZPYU010000132.1:0-13323 GCA_045544295.1 Ructibacterium sp.
GCACTGCCACTAACTCCACCCCTTCACTTCGTACCACTGCACGGCCGTTTTCCCAACTGATCTGCGCATCGGCACTCAACTGTTCCGCCACAGCGCGCAGCGATACATAAGTCACCCCCTGTTCCACAAACGCAACACCGGAGGAAATGTTCCGGTTGATTTGGAGTTTTGGCAATTCCTGCGGCGCAGCCCCCCTTCCGCAAAGCAGGCTCAGGCACAGCCCCAGTGCAATCAGGCTTCGCTTCATAATCCGTCACTTCCTTTGTAACTTTTTGTAACCAAATGATACCCCATATCCGTTCTTTGCTTCAAGGCGTAAATATTTCCAGTTCATTTCCCGCCTGCATTTTCTCTGTTTTTGACCCTCCCTGAAAAGATTTTAGAAAATAATATTTTTCTATTGACATTTTTCTTTATTTTGCTATAATACTTTTTGCGCCTGCGTTTTCCGCAAAGTGCAAAATGAATACGGAGCAGTATCGAAGCGGTCATAACGAGCACGATTGGAAATCGTGTTGCCGTGATGAGCGGCACGTGGGTTCAAATCCCACCGTCTCCGCCAAACAAAAAGGCCTCGCATATGCGAGGCCTTTTTGTTTTGTGAAATAATGGATAGAAACCACCTGCCGCTCCGGCAGGTGGGGCGCAAATTGCCGGTGGCAATTGTCCTGCGCTGACTGAGGCGAGAGCCGAGACCGTGCGCGACCGCGTCCGGGGGACGAAGCAGGGAGCGCTAAGGAGTGGCAGGAACACAGTGAATTCAACTAAGTCCGTCTTACGATGGGGTATATCGACTTTACAGATGAAATTGTCTGTGGCGATAAAAGCCGGATTTCATCTTGAGAGTTACTATTTGAGCGTTTGGAATTTTATAATATAAATTATGTAAAGAGGTGTTTGTGATGGATGAAAATAAACTAGCCGATTTATCTATGGACTTTGCTGTTGAAACTTTCAAACAAGTGTGATATAATCTTTCTATGATTCATGATTGTGTGGTGAAAAAATGAAAACTATGAACAAAACAATTTCTGCCGAAAAAGAAGCTGGTCGTGTTTATACACCGACATATATAGTTGACAATATTCTTAATTTGGTAGGATATTATGGTGAAGATATACTTAACAAGCATGTTATTGATAATAGTTGTGGCAATGGAGCCTTTTTATGTCAGATAGTTAATAGATATTGCACAGAATTCTATCGTTTCTCCAACGACAAAGCTCTCTTAAAAGAAAGCCTTGAAAAATTTGTTCACGGAATTGAAATAGAGCCGTCCGAACAAAAGAGATGCATAGAAAACTTATCTAAGACGGCAGAATCTTTTGGGCTCTGTAATGTCGAATGGGATGTCTTGTGCGCTGATGCATTAACAATAGAACAGTTTAACGGAAAAATGGATTTTGTTTTAGGAAATCCGCCATATGTTCGAGTACACAATTTGGGCGAGAATTTTAATGAAGTTAAAAAATTCTCATTTTCTCAAAATGGTATGTCTGATCTGTTTATAGTTTTTTATGAACTTGGAATTAGGATGTTGAGTCGTAATGGCATTTTAGGATATATAACTCCGAGTTCGTATTTCAATAGCATTGCGGGTCATTATATGAGGAAATATTTGATCCAAAACAATTTATTGAAAACAATTGTTGATATGCAACATTTTCAGGCGTTTCCCGCCACGACGTATACCACAATTACTATACTGCAAAACAATCGTGAAGACAGAGATGTCGAATATTATCGGTTTGATAATCAAAATTTAATTCCGTATTACGTTGATACATTATTCTCCGAAGACTTTTATATCGCTGGTAATTATTACTTTGCCTCGCAGGAAGAATTGAAGATTTTAAAAAAGATAAATTACAATCTGGGGGAAAGTGATATTTTTGTTAAAAACGGATATGCAACTTTGTGTGACCCCGTATTTATACATGATTTTAATTTTGATTCTCCGCATATTTTACCGGTAATCAAAGCTTCAAAAGGAATTAAACAAAAAATCTTCTTTCCGTATGACAAAAATTGTGCCTTGGTATCAGAAAAGGTTTTGAGCGAAGATTCCTTAATTTACAATTACTTAATTGAGAACAAAGAAAAATTGTTGAAACGCAGCAACGAGAAAGATAGCAACAAGTATTGGTATGCTTTTGGAAGAAGTCAAGCAATAAGTGACACTTTTCGCGATAAAATGGCGATCAATTCTTTATTGAGGACCGAAGAAGACTTTAAGTTTACTAATGCACCATCCGGCACAGGTGTTTATGGAGGATTGTATATTATCAGCGATACAGTTTCCTTTGAGGAAATATCAAAAGTTTTGAAAACAAAAGAATTTATGTCATATATTGCATTGCTTGGAAAATACAAAAGCGGAGGGTATTACACCTATTCTTCCAAAGATGTAAAGAAATATTTAGATTATAAGTTCGCTTATGACGGAGGTTTACTATGTTAAACAATGAACAATTCTTAGATGTAATTAGAGAATCATTTAAAACTTATTTGTCCATAGATACCTCACGTAGCACAGCTAAATTAAAAGTGTTACACGGTAAAATCGCAAGTGATATTAAAGAGTTATTTGGTTCTGAGTACAGTGTGTTATCACAAGGAATAGGGAATGATTCCGAAGGAAGCATTAAAGGAAGATACTATCCTAAAAATGTGGATATCACCGTAAGCAAAAATGGAAAACCAGTTGCAGGATATGCTATTAAATTTGTGATGAGGAACTACTCTCAAAACAGTAACAACTATTTTGAAAATATGTTAGGAGAGACTGCAAATATCCGTGCCAATTCCATTCCTTATTTTCAAATTTTTATTATCTTTGAAAAAGTCCCTTATTACAAAAGTGGAGGTGCTTTTCAAAAATATGATGTGCTTACTGAACATAATTTAGAAAAATATTATGCGCTTTCCAAAGACGATCCAGCCTCATATCTGCACACTCCTGACAAAACTCTTTTTGTCGTTTTAAAATTAAAAGAAAAATCACCCTCTCACGTTTTTATTAACTCTAGGGATTATGCTGAATATTATAATTCGGTAATCAATGACTTGGATTTATTGTCTTATTCCCAAAAAATAAACGATATATTTGATGATAGTGTTATACTAAACGACTACGAAAAATTCATAAGAAAGACTTACTACATCACTGAAGGTAAAACAAAATAGGCTGAACATGAATACCCATGCCGGAAAATCCTTCGGTTTTGTGAAATAATGGATAGAAACCACCTGCCGCTCCTGCAGGTGGGGCTATTTCTTAGAAAATAAAAAATCTTCAAAAAAGTCTTGACAAATGAAAAAAACCGAGTTATAATCGTTTTAAATTTGAATATCACAAAAACGACTATGACGAGGACGGTCGGATTGTGAAGCCTTGAGAGAGTTGCCGGATGGTGCGAGGCAATGGCAGATCTTTCCAGTGACCTATCACCTCTGAGTTGGAGGACCGAAAGCGAATGTTAGTAGGCTCCTTCCGTAATGCTGCGTAAAGGCAAAGGGCTTGTTAGAGTCCGGTAGGTGACGGAAACTTTTTCGTAATTTGAGTGGTACCGCGGGTTATTATAACTCGTCTCAAAGTTTTCTTTGGGGCGAGTTTTTTGTTTTATTCAAATTGCTAACCAATATCTTGTCAAAGTGAAAGGAGACAAAAGCAATGGATTACAGTTTGAAAGAAGTAGCAGGCAGAATCAAAGACCTGCGCGAAGCAAAAGGTTATACGCAGGAGGAGTTGGCAAAACTCACTGGTGTAACGGCAGAGGATTACAAGACCTTGGAAGAAGGCGAAACCGATTTTAGTTTTACCTTCATTTACAAATGCGCAAAAGCCTGCGGGGTTGAAGTTGTTGATATTTTAGAAGGAACCAGCAGTACCCTTACCTCCTTTGCCATCACAAGAAAAGGAGAAGGTCTTAAAATTTTAAAGAAGCACGGGGTTCAGTACGATAACCTTGCACCTAAATTCAAAGGTAAGTTGGCAGAACCGTTCCTTGTAAAGTTCCCTTATCTCGAAGAGGAACAAAACGCGCCGATTCATTTAAGTTCTCATAACGGTCAGGAGTTTGACGTTATTGTGAAAGGTTCCCTTAAAGTTCAGGTAGGAAACCACGTGGATATTCTTCACGAAGGCGATTCTATTTTCTATAACAGCATCATTCCCCATGGCATGGTTGCTGTTTCAGAGGGCGGTTGCGAATTCCACGCAGTTGTATTAAATCCTCATGACGGCAAGGTTACGGAAGAATACCCCGAGGCACCTATGATTGCCGCAAAAGTTGCAGCCAAGAAAGAAAAGTTTGAAACCGTTGCAGATAAATATGTGGAATCTTTTTATGATGAAAAAGGCGTATTTAGTGGTATCAAGTTTAAAAATGACGATACCTTCAACTTTGCTTTTGATTGTGTGGATGCCATTGCCAAAAAGAACCCTGACAAACTTGCAATGCAATGGGTTGCCAACGATAAGACAGACAAAAAGTTTACTTTCAGCGATATGAAAAAGTATTCCGCAAAAACGGCGAATTACTTTGAATCTCTTGGCATCAAAAAAGGCGACACCGTTATGCTGGTGTTAAAAAGACATTATCAGTTCTGGTTCTGTATGCTTGCGCTTCATAAGATTGGTGCGATTGCAATTCCTGCAACCAACCAACTGGTAGAGCACGACTTTGATTACAGATATAAAGCAGCGAAGGTAAAGGCGGTTGTTTGTACCGCAGACGGTGAAGTTTCGGATGAAGCAGAAAAGGCTGCGGCAAACTATCCCGATATGGTAAAAATTTTGGTTGGCGGCAGCAAAGAGGGTTGGAACGACTTCAACGTAGAAATGGAACGGTTCAGCACCCATTTTGACCGGACAGAAAACACGCCTTGCGGCAATGACCCCATGCTGATGCTCTTTACCTCAGGTACTACCGGATATCCCCGTATTGCAACCCATTCTTACAAATATGCACTGGGTCATTATCCCACCGCAAAGCATTGGCATAATGTAAACCCGGATGGTCTGCACTTTACCATCTCCGATACTGGTTGGGGAAAGGCGCTTTGGGGTAAACTCTACGGACAATGGCTCTGTGAGGCAGGGGTATTTACCTATGACTTTGACAGATTCCATTCCGAAGATATTCTGCCGATGTTCAAAAAATACAACATCACAACATTCTGCGCACCGCCTACCATGTATCGTTTCTTCATCAAAGAAGATTTGTCAAAGTATGATTTATCTTCTATTGAATATGCGACAACGGCAGGGGAAGCGCTGAATCCGGAAGTATTCAACCAGTTTAAAAAGGCAACCGGGCTTACCATTATGGAAGGCTTTGGCCAGACCGAAACCACCCTGTCTATTGCAAACTTTGTTGGCTCTACCCCTAAAATCGGTTCTATGGGAAGACCCAGCCCCCTTTATGATGTAGTTGTTTTGGATCCTGATGGCAACGAATGTAAAACCGGGGACACAGGTGAAATCTGTATCCGCACCAAAGACGGAGCGCCTTGCGGACTCTTTATCGGCTACTATCTGGATGAAGAAAAGACCAACGAAGTTTGGTATGACGGTTATTATCATACCGGTGACCAGGCAACCATGGACGAAGACGGCTATCTTTGGTATGTAGGCCGTATTGATGACGTTATCAAATCCTCCGGTTATCGTATCGGGCCCTTTGAAATAGAGAGCGTTATCATGGAACTTCCTTATGTTTTAGAATGTGCTATCACGCCGGTTCCTGATGAAGTCCGCGGACAGATTGTAAAAGCAACCATCGTTCTTGTAAAAGGAACCGAGGGGTCAGACGAACTGAAAAAAGAAATTCAGGAATATGTGAAAACTCATACGGCTCCCTATAAATATCCGAGAATCGTTGAATTTGTGGAGGAACTTCCCAAGACAATCAGCGGAAAAATCAGACGTGTAGAAATCCGTAAGAATGATCAGGAAAAATTGAGCAAATAGTTTTTAAGCCGCAGGGAAGAAGATTCCTTGCGGCTTCATTTAAAACCGAGGTGAATAAGTTGAAAAAGACATACGTAACGTCTATGCCCAATCATATCGGAGCGTTTTTCAAAGCCAGTAAATGTTTTTCTGAGTTGGGAATCAACATTACCCGTGTAAGTTACAATAAAGCGGTGGATTCCCATACTCTGTTCCTTGATGCTGAGGGCACAGAAGAGCAGTTAAGGAAAGCAGACACCGAACTTGAAAAAATCGGTTACTTACAGAGCAACGCCACCAAAACAAGTATTGTTTTGATTGAATTCTGTCTTACTGATGTTCCGGGAAGTGTAACCAATGTACTTGCGCTTATCCAGGAATTTAATTTCAATATTTCCTATATCAGTTCCCAGGAAAATGGAACCGATTATCAGGATTTCAAAATGGGTTTGTATGTGGATGATTCAGAAAAGATTTCCAAGTTTTTAAAGGAAGCGGAAAAACTTTGCAAGGTTCGTGTGATCCATTATAATCGTGCTGAAAAGGTTTATGACAACAGTATTTTTTACAATACCTATGTGATGGGCCTGTCACAGACGATGGGGCTTTCCGAAGAAATAAGCCGGGAACTTTTGGTTCATGTAAATCTTGCGATGCAGACCTTGGATGAGCAAGGGTTATCCCCATATCGTACCTTTGACAGCATCAGCAAGTTTGCGGAACTTTTAGGTGCTTTTAAAGGGAAAAACTTTAACCCTCGTATCAGCAACCACAAGGTGACGGATAACACGGAAATTATCCTGATAGAGCCTCCTTGCGGAAGTAATACCATGATCATAAAAAGCGACGATGAGGTGCTTTTTGTAGATAGCGGTTACGCGTGTTACAGCGAGGAAATGGTTCGTGTGTTTCAAAAAATTCTTCCGGAATTTGACACTATGAAAAAAACGGTGCTTGTCACCCATGCGGACGTGGACCATTGCGGATTGTTGCCGATGTTTGATCAGATTATTACAAGTGCCAAGACTGCAAACTGTCTTAAAAATGAATATGCAGGCAAAAACGGGTACCGGGAAGAAAATCCGCTCCATAAGCCTTACATCAATATCTGTAAAATTTTAACGTCATATGAAATGGTGAATCCGGATAAAATTACACCGATGTGGAATGACATAGAAACATTAACGGTGCCGCTTACCCAGATTGGTTTCTTTGATTTTGGGGAATTGCATTTTGAGGTGTACGAGGGCAAAGGCGGACATCTGCCGGGAGAGATTGTGCTGATAGAGTATGCAAAACATATTGCCATTACCGGTGATATCTATATCAATACCCACGGCTTAACCAAAGAGCAGGCAGAATACAATCAATATGCGCCCATCCTGATGACCTCTGTGGACACAGACCCGCAACTGTGCTTGGAAGAAAGAAAAGCAATCATCGAAAGGCTTGGGGTTGGGAAATGGCAAATCTTTGGTGCCCACGGTTTTAAGAAGGATTACTCCGTGAATGGATAAAGGAAACGGGCGTGGCTCAAAAAGGGAGACACGCCTTTATGATGGCATTACTTTTCCTTGCAAAGGAAAATGTTTGTGCTATAATAGAAAAAGATGTCGTTAGTTGTTGGTTAGTAAAGGCGAGGTGTCAGAGATGATGATAGCGGCGCAGGTGGTTGGAATTTTAGCCGTGGCAAGTTTTCTTTTGAGTTATCAAATGAAACAAAGAAAGCATATTGTTTTGGTGAACGGTATTTCCAGCGCCCTATATGTATTACAATATATGATGCTAGGTGCTTTTTCCGGTGCCGCCTTGGATGTTTTGTCAACGATAGCCACTTTTACCGCACAAAACAAAGAGAAAAAATGGATTGCCAACCATTTAAAAAAGGTGATTATCGTTATCAATTTATCTATGGTGGTTGCGGGCCTTAGCTTGTATCAGAATATATTCAGTTTGTTCCCCATCTTAGGCGCAATCTTCCAGACCGGCGCTTTTTGGCTGTCAGAAGAAAGAAAAATCAGACTGGTTTCCTTTGTGGGCGCACCCTTTTGGCTGATATATAATATCAGCAGTTGCGCTTATGGTTCTGCCATCGGCAGTATCCTTTGTATGATTTCTATTGGAACGGCGATTTATCGGTATGATATCTTGCCCAAAATAAAAAGGTCTCACCTTATGAACTAAGGTGAGACTTTTTTAGAACAGACTATGTCCTATAAACAAGAACTTAGCCGAGGCTAAGTTCTTGTTCTATTCCTTGTTGTTTTGAAAGAAATCTTCTAAAATGCTGATAACAATATTATTAAAACTTGTATCATGTTTCTTGGCAAGATTTGCAATTTTTTCAGCCAAGTCATCGGAAATATACAATGTTTTATATCCGGCTTTGACCTTTTCTTTGGTTGCTTTGGGTTGAAACGCCATCTCCATCATTCCTATCTTGTGATATACATTTATTATAGGATAAAATATGTTTTTATAATACAACAGAAATTTCTGTTGTAAAATCAAAAAAGATATGCTACAATAGGAAAGAAAGGAGAGGAAGTTATGGAACTGGACCTTAATCAAGAATTATTAGTATGGGCGATTGCGGATGAAATCAAAGATGCAATAAGAAACATTTATATTGACGGAAATGATCGGATAACTTCGGTGGCGTTGACGGTGTTAAACGAAATAAAATATGTGATTCGTGATGAAAAAATCGAGGATGACTTCGACGTGGTGGAAGAAATCGTTCGGATTTTTGAAAAATATAATATATCAGCGGGAATTCGCCACGATTTTTAGATAAAGTTCACAAAAATGGAATCTGACCTTGACAAATGGGCAAAAATGTAATAAAATGTGTAGTAATTTCATATGAAACGCGTAGAAGTGGAATAGTAGGCAGAGGTACTTGCCTTGAGAGAGATGTCGGTTGGTGCGAGACATTGGAAGAACTTTGCTGAACTGGCCACGGAGCGGTTGTCCTGAAAGTTTCAGTAAGGGCAAACGGGAACTCCCGTCACAGAGGTAAGATGTGTTAGCATCGAAAGGGCATTCGTTAGAATGAAGAAGAGTGGTACCGCGGAAGGTTAAATTGTTTTTAACGCTTTCGTCTCTTTGGGCTTAGAGCCAAACAAAGAGGCGGTGGCGTTTTTTATTTGCCGCTGCCGGAACAAAGAAAGGGGAACCCATAATGAAAAAAATCTATGTATCCGACATTACTTTAAAAGAACTGGCGCAACAACGCGATGTAGCGCTATTGTTCCGGGAAAAGACCGCCATTGCTACTTGCAGTGATGCCCTTGGGGTTTCTGCGGTAGAACTTGCACCCATCAAAAACCTGCGTGAGGATACCATTGTTTATAAAACCATTTCCGACCAGGTGAAGAAAAGTGCGGTTGCCATTCCGGTTGGCATTACCAAGGAAAACGTAGCAGAGGCGTGGGAATGTGTCAAAGAGGCACAAAAGCCACGGCTTCAGGTTTCTCTTCCTACTTCCACCGTGCAGATGGAATATATCTATCATATGAAAGAAGAGAAAATGCTGGGCAAAATGAAGGAATTGGTTGCTACGGCAAAGGAACTTTGTGCCGATGTAGAATTTGTGGCGCAGGATGCCAGCCGTGCCGATATGGAATTTTTAAAAGAGGCTTGTAAAGTTGCCGCAGCAGAAGGTGCGGGGATTGTTACCCTCTGCGATGATGCGGGAATCTTTACGCCTGATGAAATGGCGGCTTTTGTAAAAGAAATCAAAACCGTTTGCGAAAAACCGGTTTATGTGCAGGTGTCCGATAGCCTGAGCATGGCAGTTGCCGCATCTTTGGCGGCAATCGGTGCCGGCGCAGACGGTGTTAAGGTGTCCCTTGCCGGTGAGGGGTTAATGCTTGCCGGAAAGTTCTCTGATGCCATCTCCGCTAAGGGTGACAGTATGGGCGTTTCCTGTGACCTGAATAAAACTCAGGTACACACCAGTGTAGAGTCTTTGCTGAAAAAGATTAAGCAGGTGAATGATACCAAAGATGCAGGGAAGACCACAGAGAAAGACAGTATCTTCTTAGATGCAGACAGCACCTTGCCTCAGGTAAGAGATGCGGCAAAACTGTTGGGATATGACCTTTCTTCCGAAGATAATGGAAACGTGCACAAGGCGGTGATACAGGTTTGCCAGAAGAAGAGCGGTATTTCTGCCAGAGAACTGGAAGCCCTGATTGCCAGTGAGGCGATGCGGGTTCCTTCTACCTATCACTTGGAAAGTTATACTACCACCTGTGGTACTTTAACCGGTGCTATGTCTCAGGTTGTACTCCGCCACGGGGAAGAACAAATCTGTGGTGTCAGCAACGGTGACGGCCCCATTGACGCGGTTTTCCGTGCCATTGAACAGAGTGTAGGTTTCCATTATGAACTGGACGATTTCCAGATTCAGTCTGTGACCGAGGGAAAAGAAGCCTTAGGTGCAGCGGTGGTTCGGCTCCGGAACAAGGGTAAACTCTATTCCGGCAACGGAACTTCTGCGGATATCGTGGCTGCCAGTGTAAGAGCCTACATCAATGCGCTCAATAAGATTGTTTACGAGGAGGATTAAGATGAAACTCGCTTTTTCAACCCATTATGTGAAAAAACCCTCCTTTTTAGAAGTTTGTCGCTATGCCTATGATTACGACTATGCCGGCCTTGAAATTTATGATGCTATGGCAGAGAGAAAGCAACACGGCGACAGCATTTTAAGAAGCGACAAATCGGCAGATGCGAAACGCCGTCTGTTAAATCGTGGCTTATCTGTTTCTGCTTTGGTGTTTCCTGCTTCGTTAGACGAGCCGGAGGCAGATGCTGCCGCAATCCGGAAGTATGTGGATTTGGCTGTCATCGGCGGTGTGGAACAGGTCATTGTAAGACTGGACCGGGAAATCCCTATGGAACAGTTAGAGGAAAAATTAGCCCCTGCCCTTGAAAGAGCGGAGCAGGCGAATGTTTCTATTCTTTTTGAAACCGCAGGTTGGCTTTCTTCTACCCCCCGGATTATTGATATCATTAACCATTTTTCTACTGCTGCCATCGGCGCTTCCTGGAACGTAAGAGAAACTTACTTTGGCGCCAAAGAAACGGCAGAAGATACCATCCGGAACTTAGGCGCCCATATCAAATATGTTCGTTTGGGTGACAAAAAGGACGGGGCCAACGTTTTAATCGGCGAGGGAGAACTGCCTGTTTGGGAATTTGTAGGGGCTTTTCGCTCCCTGCACTTTGATGGGTTTGTCTGTGTGGAATGGAATGACGAAATCCAGGACCCGGACATCGTACTGACCCATTTTTCCAACTATATCGCAAGTCTTGGCAGAGAGAAGAAGTCCCGCAGGGAAGCCTATTACAACCGTGCCAAGACCGGAACCTTCCCCTGGAAGAAATACGATGTGATTGATTTAACTTTTTCTCAGGTGTTGGATACTATGGTAGAACGGTATCCGGACCAGTATGCCTTTAAATATACCACCTTGGATTATACCAGAACTTACAGGGAATTCCGCCGTGATGTAGATGAAACGGCAGCGGCATTGATTTCTTTGGGGGTAAAGGCAGGGGACCACGTTGCCATCTGGGCAACCAATGTGCCCCAATGGTTTATTACTTTCTGGGCAACCACCAAAATCGGTGCGGTTCTGGTAACGGTGAATACTGCCTATAAGAGCCACGAGATTGAGTATCTGCTCCGTCAGTCCGATACCCATACTTTGGTGATGATTGAGGATTGCAAAGACACCAACTATAAAGAGATTATTGAGGAACTTTGTCCGGAACTTGCTACGATGAAACCCGGTGATGCCCTCTATTCCAAAAAACTTCCCTTTTTGCGGAATGTGGTTACCGTGGGATTTTCTATGGACGGTTGCTTAACATGGGAAGAAATGTTAGAGCGCGGTGCAGACATCCCCAAAGAAGAGGTGCGCCGCCGTGCCGCACAGGTCAAGCCGGATGATGTGTGTAATATGCAATATACCTCCGGTACCACCGGTTTCCCCAAAGGGGTTATGCTGACCCACAGAAACATCGTCAACAATGGTAAAACCATTGGTGACAGAATGGATTTATCCACCGCAGACCGGATGATGATTCAGGTGCCGATGTTCCATTGTTTTGGTATGGTACTGTCTATGACCTCTATGATGACCCACGGCGGAACCTTGCATCCTATGCCCTACTTCTCGCCAAAGTCTTGTCTTGCTTGTATCAATGATGAACATATCACTTGCTTTAACGGTGTGCCCACCATGTTTATTGCTCTCTTTAACCATCCGGATTTTGCGAAGACGGACTTTTCCTATATTCGTACCGGTATTATGGCAGGTGCCAACTGCCCGGCAGATTTGATGCGTCAGGCGGCAGATGAGATGAATATGAAAGAAATCATCAGCGTTTACGGACAGACCGAGGCATCTCCCGGCTGTACCATGGGCGAGGTCAACGAGGATATCGACCACCGTGTAGAAACGGTGGGTAGTGCCTTCCCCGGGGTAGAATGTAAGATTATCGACCCGGAAACCGGCGAAGATTTGCCCGATGGCGAGAGCGGTGAGTTTGTTGCCCGTGGCTTCAATATTATGAAAGGCTACTATAAAATGCCCAGAGAGACCGCCAACACCATTGATGCGGCGGGTTGGCTCCATACCGGCGATATTTGTTGCCGGACGGAGGATGGTTATTATAAAGTAACCGGCAGATTAAAGGATATGATTATCCGTGGCGGTGAAAACCTCTATCCCAGAGAGATTGAGGAGTTCTATCTTACCAATCCCAAAGTCCGTGACGTACAGGTGGTGGGCGTTCCCGATCAGAAGTACGGCGAAGAATGTTGTGCCTGGGTGATTCTCCACGATGGTGAAACCAGCGATGAAGAAGAAATGATTGCCTATGGTAATGCATCGATGGCAAGACATAAAGTGCCCCGTTACTTTGTCTTTGTCAAGGATTTCCCCATGAATGCAGCAGGAAAGATTTTAAAATACAAAATGCGGGAAGACTCCGTAGCAATGTTAGGATTAGAACAATAAGAAAAAGCCGTAGCGAATGCTACGGCTTTTCGTTTACATATATTTTGTGTAGGGTTCGGCCTCCCGGACGAACCGCGACTGCATAGGCAATGACCATAACGGGACACGGGACGTCGAGGACTGTACAGTGTAGTAACATAGTATACAAATAGTGCAATGACATGGTATACACTTTTATGATAAAATAAAGGCATAGAAAGCTATGATAAGGATGTGTTTTTATGCCGTGGGAGTGTAAAACTGTGGAAAAATTAAGAGAAGAATTTGTCAATGCAGCACAAAGCAATATTAACTTCAGTTCTCTATGTCGTGAATTTGGGATCTCGCGAAAAA
>JAZPYU010000133.1:0-3042 GCA_045544295.1 Ructibacterium sp.
TGATCCACTCCTTGGCTCACAGAACGACATGGCTACGATCCGACTTCCTCTCGCATTCGGGAGGAGCAAGCCCCTCCCCTACAATGTAAACGAGCAAGGAAGGCGATGCGACGGACAAAGGTCGCCAATTTTCAAGCACAACTGCATAACGGCCGGACAAGGGTTGCTTTTTGAAATTTTTATGCTATACTAAGGAAAAGAGGTAGATAATAATGAAACGATTGCTTTTCTTTTTGCCTCTGCTTTTGCTTTTATCCGGTTGCAGGGCAGAGGAATACAAAGAAACCCGCTTTTTGATGGATACTGTCTGCACGGTACAGGCAGAGAGCAAAGAAGCCGTTACGGCGGCTTTTTCTGCCATTACAGAAGTGGAACGGGTTTCTGATTTTTATGGAGGAACTTCCACCGTTTCTGCCTTTAACCGAGCAAAGGCAGGGGAACAAGTTCCCTTGGACCCCCATACCGAGGCAATGATTAAAACCGCCCTCGCGGTCAGTGAGGCTTCCGGCGGTGCTTTTGACATCACCATTGCTCCTGTCAAAGATTTGTGGAACTTTACCGAGGGTGCAACACCCCCCACCCGGGAAGAACTGCAAAAAGTTTTGCCACAGGTGGGTTTTACCCACCTAGTCTTAGACACCCAAAGCCATACCCTGACCAAAACCAAAGACGGGGTAAAGATTGATTTGGGCGCTGTTGCCAAGGGTTATGCTTCCGACATAGCAAAATCAGAAATGATAGAAGCCGGCACCGCCTGGGGTATCATCGATTTAGGCGGGAACGTACTGGTCTTTGGCAAAAACCCAAAGAGCCGTGACGGCAGTTGGGAAGTGGGAATTCAAAAACCCTTCGGCAATGCCGGAGAATACGAAAAAACTGCTCTGATAGAAGATGCCGGCGCAGTGGTCACCAGCGGACTTTACCAGCGCAATTTTACTTACGATGGGAAACTTTATCATCATATATTAGACCCCCAAACCGGCTATCCCGTAGAAAACAACCTGATAAGCGCCAGTGTTTCCGGACATTCCGCCCTTTTGGCAGACTGTCTTTCCACCGCCTGCTTTGTTTTGGGCAAGGAAGAGGGGCAAGGTCTTTGTGACGCCTTTTTGATGAATTTTATACCAATTACCACGGAGGAACCGTAATGAATCAGGAACTTTATTTATTACACGCTCATTTGATTACCATGGAGGACACCGATTATCCGGACGGCTATCTTGTTATCAAGGACGGAAAGATTTCCGCTTTGGGAGATATGGCATCCGTACCGGAAATCCCCGTTTGCTGTGAAGTATTGGATTTACAAGGAAAAATCGTAACCCCCGGTCTGATTGACGGCCATTCCCACATTGGCATCTGGGAAGACGGCATCGCCTTTGAGGGAGATGACGGCAACGAAGATACCGACCCCATTATGCCCCAACTGCGGGCCCTTGACGGGGTTAACCCCCAGGACCGTGCTTTTATAGAGGCAAGGGAAGCCGGCATCACTACGGTGGTCACCGGTCCCGGTAGCGCCAACCCCATTGGGGGGCAGATGCTGGCTATGAAAACCGTGGGTATTTGCACGGACGATATGATTATCAAAGAACCCCTTGCTATCAAGATTGCCTTTGGGGAAAACCCCAAGGTTACCTACCACGATAAAAATCAGGCGCCGGTAACCCGGATGGGTACCGCCGCCGTACTACGGGAGGCTTTTTCCAAAGCAAAACATTATTTGGAACAACTGGAAGACCCGGAAGAATCCAATCAGGAATGGGACAGTAAGCACGAGGCACTTTTGCCCCTTTTGAGAAAAGAAATTCCTCTCCACGCCCACGCCCACCGGCTTGACGATATCTTTACCGCCATCCGGATTGCCAAAGAATTTGACTTAAAGTTGGTTTTGGTTCACGGCACCGAGGCGCATCTTGCGTCAGAGCGGCTCTATCAGGAAAAGATACCGGTTCTGTCCGGTCCTATTTTGACTGACCGTAGTAAGCCGGAACTTAAAAACCAAAAAGAATCTGCCCCGGCAGAACTAATGAAAGCCGGTATTCCCACCGCCATCATCACCGACCATCCGGAAACGCCGGCAAAACATCTTCTCCTTTGTGCCGGCACCGCTATGCGGGAGGGATTGTCCCATAAAGACGCCCTCTCTGCCATTACCAGGGTTCCCGCAGAAATCTGTGGTATTGCAGATACGGTTGGTTCCCTCTCGGTTGGCAAAGATGCCGATTTGGTGGTTTGGCAGGGTAACCCGCCGGAACTTTCCGCCAAGCCGGAAATGGTTTTCATTAACGGAACAAGAATATAACCCTATCACCCGCCTTTGGCGGGTTTTTTCATAGGGGTGGATAACGTCCCCTACGTTTCAATTTCCGCAAGGTTTATCGCCAACCAAGGGCGCAGAAAATTGGATGAAATTTGTTTGGCGCAAGATGAGAAATGGCAGGAGTGTACTTTGTGTACATAACTGTCATTTCTCGTTGCAGCGACAGACAAAGGTCGTCAATTTTCAAGCACGACTTTTAGTCCTTTGGGATTAGTATGGTATACTCAATATACTTCTCGTTCTCTGTCTTGTCCGTTTTGGCAGAAATGCCTGCACGGCGCATCATATCCACTGCCTGACGGATGGTATTTTGAAAAATCCGCACATCTTTGAAAATTTTCTCGCCGTTTCGCCTTGTTTGAATTGCCGCTTTGGCAGGGGACTTTAATAGATTTTCCACTAATTCCTCTGTCTTTGCCACGTTGAGTCCCCGTTCCACCACCAGTCGCAAGGTGCGGAGTTGTTGTTTTTCTTCCGGCAACCGCAACAGGGCACGGGCGTGCCGTTCTGACAAATGATGTTCTTCCAGCATCCGCCGTACCGGCTGAGAAAGTTTTAAAATTCGTACCTTATTGGCAATGGTAGACTGGCTTTTTCCTAACTTATCCGCTAACTCTTCCTGGGTTAAGCCGTGTTCTTCCATTAACCCGGCAAAAGCCTCCGCCTCTTCCATATAACTTAAATTTTCCCGCTGGATATTTTCCACCAAGGCTAACACC
>JAZPYU010000134.1:0-2557 GCA_045544295.1 Ructibacterium sp.
TGGTGGGGAAAGTCTCATCCACCATCCGCACTTCCCGCTCGTCACCGCCACAGGTGTACATATGTTTCACCGGTTGAAAATCCTCCCAATTAGGAAAGATACGCAACACTTTAACACCGTTTTCCGATAAAACCTGAAAATCTTTTTCAATAGCATCAATATCCCAATTCCGCCACATAAATGCACCGGCATTGGATGCCCAATAATTGCAGCCAAGCATAAAATCCATAAAAAATCACTCCTTTTTTTCATCATAACACACCAAAAAAAAATTCGCATTGTCTTTTTTTACGTTTCTATTGACTTTTATCATATTTTTTTTACAATAATATATAGGTGAAAATTCTATGAAACAACTAACCAAAAACGAAAATATCAAATACGGTTTTATTTGTGCTTCAAAACGTTATATGAACGAACATATTGACGTTCATCGGCACGACTTTTTTGAGTTGGAACTTTATCTTAATGCCGGCGGTTCCCATATTCTTGACGGTGTGGAACACACCTTAAAAAGAGGATTGCTTTTTTTTATGACGCCTATGAACTTTCACGATTGTGATATTCAAAACGCGGAGTTTTATAACGTGATGTTCACCGGAAACCTTTGCGACCCGGAACTTCTTGTCCCTTTGACAAATCGGGCGCCCCTTGCCCTTAATTTAAATGAAGAAACCACCTCTTTTTTTGCTATCATATTAGAAGAACTGACCAAACACCCGAATGACCTTACCTTTTCCGCTGCCCTGCTAAATGCCATTTTAGCCAAACTGGTGGCAGATATTGCGCCGGTAAAACTTTTAGATGAACGTTCTGTCATCAAAGAACTGGAATTATATATTCTTAATAACTTTCGTGAAGAAATCACCTTAAACGATGTGGCAAAGCAGGCGAATCTCTCTCCTAACTATCTCTCCCATCTATTTAAAAAGGAGACAGGACAAAACTTTAAAACCTATTTAAATACCCTTCGCTATGATTATGCAAAAAAATTATTGGCATTTACCGATATGACGGTACAAGAAATCTGTAACGAATGCGGTTTTCACGATTACCCAAACTTCATTCGCAGGTTCCGGCAACATACCGACCTTTATCCCAGTGCTTATCGTGAGAAATTTCATAAATAATAGATACTTTTAAAAATTTTTCAATTTTTTTAAAATTTATGGGAACTTTTTATTTCTCGCTCCGTCTAACCTAAATGTAAAGCACAAAAACAAAAAACTTAAAATAAAAGGAGAAACGAAAATGAAAAACTTTGTAAAGAAATTTGTAGTACCTATGACGGCATTAAGCCTTATCGCAACCGGAGCCGTTTTTGCTACTGAGGTTACTGTAGATGAAGAACTTCCTGTTTTGATTTCTGCTCCGGCAGAAATTGATGTTCTTCCTGTTATCAATGGTGCAACCGTTGATGGTGTTCCGGTAGTAGTAGAGAACGATATTACTTTAATCCCTCTTCGTGCTGTTGCAGAAGGCCTTGGTTACACCGTAACCTGGATTGAAGATGCGCAGGCTATCACCTTGGAAAAAGGTCCCCAATTCATTCAGATGGCAATCGGCGAAGACGCTTATACTTTCAGCCGCCGTGCACCCCAATCTTTGGGTACCGCTCCGGTTTTGGTTGATGGTTGTGTTACTCACGTTCCCGCTTCCTTTATCACCGATATCATCGGCGGTTACTATGAAGCAAACGAAGACGGCACTTACAAAATTGTAAACCCCAGCATCGTAACTGTTACCGAGGTGACCGAAAGTGGTATTTTAGTATCTGACAGTTACCTTGGCGATGTACTTGTAAAGATTGATGAAAACACCGTGATTGTAAATAACGAGGGCAATGTAGAAGACGTATCCTTGATTGCAGCGGATATGACTTTGGGTGTAGAATACAGCCCGGCAATGACCGCAAGTCTTCCTGCACAGACCACTGCTGTGAAAATCATCATTCAAAACCTGCCGGTTGATATGCCGGAAGTTGAAGTTGACGTAGAAATTTTACCGGAAAAAACCGTAGAATTCTCTGGCGTTATCACCGAGATTGACAGTGAAAGCGTTTTGGTAAAAAAAGCAAACGAGGAAGGTGAAATTCGCTTAATCGTAAGTGAAGAAACTGAAATCAAGCACGAAATGAACAGACGCGCGTATCGTTTGGAAGACTTAGAAGTTGGTATGACCGTCTCCGGCACCCATAGCGGAGCAATGACTTTTAGCCTTCCTCCCCAAAGCGCAGCATATAGCATTGTAATTGGTAAATAAGAATCAAGAGCAAAATAAACAACCGCCGATCGGCGGTTGTTTATTATACTGCTACAAATATTAATTCAAAAGGTTTCGTAGGGACGGATATTATCCGTCCGTTTCTTTTTCAAGCCAACTAATAGGATTATTCTCTATGTAGTTCCACTTGGTTAGAAAATCTTCTTCGTCAAGAATAATATGGTCATAATAAGATTTTTGCCAAATAGAAATTCCTATTTCTTTGGAAACCCATCGCTTCATTTGTCCAATCACAGTGGCAATTGTTGTCGTAGGGGCGGATAATATCCGCCCG
>JAZPYU010000135.1:0-1639 GCA_045544295.1 Ructibacterium sp.
GGACATCGCCGGAACTGAAAAAAGCCTCGTCTTTATGACGAGGCTTTTTTCATTCCGGTCGTGCTTGAAAATTGGCGACCTTTGTCCGTCACATCGCCTTCCTTGGTCGGTTACCTTGTAGGGGACGTTCACGAATCACCCCTGCTACCGCATTGCTTCTAACATCAGCGGTACGGTTTTTTGATAAATGTCCGGAAAATCTTCCATAGGAAGAGGGTTTTCTCCAAGACCAATTTCCACCGTAAAACCCGGTTTTTGATATGTTTTAATAAACCAATCCTTATATCCTCCATAGGAAGCAATGCCGCTTGGTGTGTCTAATCGATAAGGACTTACCCCCTCAAATCTTTTCCCATAAACTAAGGATTCCTTCGGGGCATATCCGCAAAAATCCCAATAAATAACTTCTCCCTGACTATGAAAAGCAATGGTTAAATCAAAGGCATTTTGACGGGTGAAGTTAGCAACGGCACGGGTTTCCGGCTCTGACTCTGGGAACATTCCCGAAAAACGGGTAGGACCGGGACCCGTGATGCCATAATCCTTTTCTGCTTGTTTGGAACGATGCCAAAGGGCGTCATAATTATGATTTAAATCTACCCCTCTTGCGTTGGCTTGCCAGGGTATGCCTTGTGCGGCAATTTCTATCCCATCCGGATTGACCATAGGAACCAAATAAAGGGTACAGTTTTTCAGAAGCTGTTTTGTGTGAAAAGTATCCATAACCAAATCCTGTGCAAAAACCATTAAAAGTTTTGCAGTAAGCCACTCCATACCATGGTGGGCACCATGAAAAAATATCCTTTTTCCGCCATTGCCTAGCCGTATGGCGTAGAGTTTTCTGCCCTCTATACTTTGTCCAATGGAAAAAACGGAAATTCCCGGATGATTTTGTCGTAAAATGTCTAAATTTTTCTCTAAATCAGTATAGCGGTAAGCAACTGCCATATTGTAACCTCTTTCCCATAAAATCAACATATCCCATGTTGTAGTTTTTTCCTGTTCTTATTATTTTTATTCAAAAAGTAGAAGAAAAATGAATTTCTTTGGCAAAAATGTAAAACAATTGAAAAAAACTTTTAAAAAAACTTAAAAAATTCGAAAAATCTATTGAAAAATACCTAAGAACGTAGTATAATGCAAGGGTATAAAACTGAAATAAATTAAAATACGGATATGCAATGAAATTTTGTGTGTTCGTATTTGTTTCATTAATTTTGGGAAGAAAGGAGGAAGTCCGAACTAAATATCTACAACTTTTACTTATGTATTTGAAATGATTCAAAACATTTCAAAAATAGTTTAATGTTTAGGAGGCGAAATGAGATGAATTTATTAAGAAAAATCGGCGCAATCTTAGTTGTTATGACTTTGCTTTGCTCTCTGAATGCAGTTGCTTTTGCTGCAACAGACGGTAATGTTTTTGTTGCGAACAGCGACAATGCGTCTGAAATCCAAATCAAAAGTGCGAAAGCCGTTTTGAACAGTGGTGTTTACGATGTAACGTTGACCTTTGATTTCAGTCAAGGCACAACAGTGGAAGGGGGTAAGACCCAAGTAACTGCTTTGGGTTTTGTTTTTAAACAAGAGGATGAAAAACCAGAGGCAGAAGATGTTCCTGTTCCTACTAAAGATACTA
>JAZPYU010000136.1:0-3157 GCA_045544295.1 Ructibacterium sp.
GGAACACCCATAGCCTCAAATTCCAAGTAAGCCATGGTTCCCGTAGCATCCTGGGTTAACGTCTGGTCGATGCGGATACCAATTTCCTGACCGGGAATCATTTCGCCGCTGACCAAATGGTTTTTTAAGATTTTCTGAGCCAAAGTCAAGCCCATAGTAAGTCACCCTTTCTTTTTTCAATCACAACTTATTATTCTATCGCAGATGGCGAAAAATGTCAAGGAAAACGCCAAAGAAATTACACTAAATTCCAGTCAATGGGGGACATATTTTGTGTTTCTAAAAAGTCATTGCACTTTTTAAAGTGTCCGCACCCGAAAAATCCGTTATAAGCAGAAAGCGGACTGGGGTGGGCACAGGTTAAAACCAGGTGATTGGGATTGGTAATCAGTTCTTGCTTTCTTCGGGCATTGGCACCCCAAAGAAGAAAGACCATCGGCTTTTCTCTTTCGTTAAGAAGAGCAATCACACGGTCGGTTAAAGTCTCCCAACCTAAGTTTTTGTGGCTATTGGCTTGTCCTGCCCGAACCGTGAGCACGGTGTTTAAAAGCAGTACCCCTTGTTTTGCCCAAGGGAGAAGAAAGCCGGTGTCGGGAATGGGGGTGCCAAGTTCCGCATTTAATTCCTTATAGATGTTTTTCAGCGATGGGGGCGGTTCCACTCCCGGTTGCACCGAAAAACAAAGCCCGTGTGCCTGATTGGGTCCGTGATAGGGGTCCTGCCCTAAAATGACCGCCTTAACATCCGGATAATCGGTGGTTTTCAGTGCATTAAAAATATCGTGCATATTCGGATAGATGGTTTGGGTTTTATATTCTTGTGCTAAAATTGCCCGTAACTTTTGGTAATAGGGCTTTTCAAATTCTTCTTGCAAAAGGCCATCCCAAGCGTTGCCAAGTTGTACCATACAATCACTCCTTTTTTTCAGTATACTATATTTTCCCAAAAAAGAAAAGAGAAAGGTATAAATAATTTCTAAAAGCCTATAATAGAAGTAAAGAAATACAAAAAATGGAAAAGGACTTGAAAAATTCAGGAAAATAGTGTATAATGACAAGGAGTGATTGGAACGGACTATCCGCAAGGCACCGTTTGCCTTGCGGTAAAAACAAGTAAATAAAGAAAAGGGACAGGATATGTTATCTTTTTATCCGACCAGGCAGATGAGAATTGTTGAACCGTGGAATTATGAGCACTTCCATTGCTGTCGGATTTCGCAGAATTATCTGTACCTCTTCTTTTGTTGTGTCAAGAAAAAAGGAGGAAAAAATTGAAAAATAATACAACAAATCGAACGAACAACAAACCCAACAAATTGAATAAAAGTGTTGGCAAAAGAAAAAAGAGTGTTGGTAAAAGCAACAACCCAAAGAACAATAAAATTATAAAAGTCATTCCCTTGGGAGGACTTTTGGAAATTGGGAAAAATCTGACCGTTTTTGAATATGAAGACGATGTGGTCATCTTAGATTGCGGTATGGCTTTTCCGGATGATGATATGCTGGGGGTTGATATTGTAATCCCTGATATCACTTATCTCCATAAAGTAGCGGATAAAATCCGTGGTATTGTGCTGACCCACGGCCATGAGGACCATATCGGTGCACTTCCTTATGTGCTCAAGGAATTTAATGTTCCGGTCTATGGTACCCGCCTGACTTTGGGAATTTTAAAGCATAAATTAAAGGAACATGGTATCTTAAAGTCTACCAAACTCAACACAGTAGAGGCAGGTCAAACGGTGAAACTGGGCGAATTCAAAGCAGAGTTTATTCACACCAATCACTCCATTGCGGATGCTGTTGCCATTGCCTTGCATACCCCGGCGGGGGTGATTCTTCATACCGGTGACTTTAAGATAGACCCTACCCCCATTGACGGTGGTATGATTGATTTAGCCAGAATTGGTGAATTGGGTAACCAGGGCGTTTTGGCATTGTTTTCTGACAGTACCAACGCGGACAGACCGGGCTATACTATGAGCGAAAGTTCCGTCGGCAAAACTTTTGATTCCCTTTTTGAAAGAGGGGTTGATAAGCGGATTATTGTAGCAACCTTTGCCTCTAACGTACATAGAGTGCAGCAGATTATCAATGCAGCAGAAAAGTACGGGAGAAAAGTTGCAGTATCCGGGCGGAGTATGGTGAATGTGATTACCGCTGCCATTGAACTGGGCTATGTGAATATCTCAAAAAATACCTTGATTGATATTGATGAAATCGGCAGATATCCTAAGGAAAAGTTGGTGGTGGTTACCACCGGCAGTCAGGGAGAACCGATGTCTGCTCTGACCAGAATTGCATTCTCGGTGCACAGAAAAATCAATATCGAACCTACCGATATGGTGATTATCTCCGCAAGTCCTATTCCGGGTAATGAAAAAGCCGTTTCCAATGTGGTGAACGAAATCTTAAAACACGGCGCAGAAGTGATTCACGAAAAGCAGGATAATATCCACGTGTCCGGACACGCCTGTCAGCAGGAATTAAAGATTATCCTGTCTTTGGCAAAGCCGAAGTTTTTTGTTCCGGTCCACGGCGAATTCCGGCACCTTTCTTATCATCGGGATATGGCCCTTCAATGCGGAATGGAAAACAAGGATATTTTCTTGATGGAAAATGGTAAGGTGTTGGAACTGTCCAAAGATAAGGCAAAGATTACCGGTACCGTTCCGGCAGGTAAAGTGCTGGTGGATGGTTTGGGTGTTGGCGATGTAGGAAACATCGTGCTCCGTGACAGAAAGCATCTGGCAGAGGACGGTATTATTATTGTGGTTCTGACCATTGATAAAACCAGTGCAGAATGTGTGGCAGGACCGGATATTATCTCCCGTGGTTTTGTTTATGTGAGAGAGTCGGAAGATTTGATGGAAGCAGTCCGCGAGGTTGCGGCAGGTGTGGTAGAAGACTGCACCGGCGGTAATTCTATAGATTGGACTACCTTAAAAACCAAGATTAAAAACGACGTCAGCGGTTTCCTGTTCAGCAAAACCAAACGCCGTCCTATGATTTTACCGATTATTATGGAAGTATAAAAATAACTCCGGCATTGCCGGAGTTATTTTTATGCGTGGTAGGGGACGGCGTAATGTTTTTGGTAGAAACGCTCCGCGTTTCTTAAAAGCCGGTGCTGTTGCACCTCATTTTCCGCTACAAAT
>JAZPYU010000137.1:0-2890 GCA_045544295.1 Ructibacterium sp.
GCCCGGACACATACAAAAGGAATAACAACTGCGCTTTTCCCCGTTATAGACCAGACGATAGTCCGCCGCAGGTAATCCCAAATCTTCTTTTCCATACTGCAATTTATCTATCATTTTTTGGCTATGTTCTACCCGAACCCCTGCCGCAAAGGCTTTCGGCTCCATAGAAATACCGGCATTTTTCAGCATTTGATAAGTGTCCCTGCTACTGTGACCGATGGCTAAAACCAAGGTATCACAAGGGATTTTCTCCTGATGGTTGACCTCAATTTCTTTTAAGACACCATTTTCCTCACAGATACCTGTCAGGCAGGCAGAAAATCGCACTTCTCCGCCCAGACGAATGATTTCCTCACGCATAGAGCGAACCACATTCCGCAGTTGATCGGTACCGATATGAGGCTTTGCCCGATAGAGAATATCCTCCGGGGCACCGTGTTCCCAAAAAGTTTTTAGGACAAATCTTTGTCTTGGGTCACTGATTCTGGTGTTGAGTTTTCCATCAGAAAAAGTCCCGGCACCGCCCTCGCCAAACTGGACATTGGAGTTTGGATGGAAGATGCCTTCCTTCCAGAATTTTTCTACGGTTTTGGTGCGTTCCTCCACCGCCTCACCCCGTTCTAACACCAAGGGTGGATTTCCGGCTTTGGCAAGAAGATAGGCAGCAAACAGTCCGCAGGGTCCTGTCCCCACAACTACCGGACGAATTTTGGCTTTTTTTACCTTAGAAATTTCCATATCGGCGGTATCTACAAAGGGGCGAATCTCTCCCTCGCACACAGTTCCATCCGGTGCGGTAGCAACCACACTATACATATAATGGATATTTGCCTTTCTTCTGGCATCCAAAGACTGCTTGTATATTTTAAAATCTTTTGCCACGAAATGGCGCCGCCGCACAATTTCTTGTGCGGCGCAAATAACATCGTCTTCTTTATGGTTTATCGGCATAGAAAAGGGTCCTATGACAATCTGCATATTTTTCACCTGCTATTCTTTTGCGGGTTTAATACTACGGCTAAGCGTAATCTCCGCCTCCGAAATATCCTCTAACACCTTAACCCCATCCGGAATAATAAGTTCTACCTTTGCCTTGTGGTTATCGGTGAATTTCTCTACCGGAATGGTTTTGGTTTTAATACTGGTAATCTTGGCTGTTAATTTATCATCGCCGTAAATCAGTACCGTTGCCGGATTTAACGTATAGGTAGCACCGGACAACAGTTTCGCCTCTTCCTCCGGAGAGTCTGCACCAAATTCAGGAACAATCTTTACTTCACGGAGTTTTACCACAGCACAACGAATCTTTGCAGTTTCGATATTTCGGGAAATTCGTTTCAGCAATGCATCCTGTGCTGACAGCATCTTGCCTGCGGTATCATAAAACTGAATGGGAAGTTCAGCAGAAATATCCACATCCGCACCGCCGTAATTTAAAGTTACACCTGCTTTATCTATTTTACCTACCACCGATTCCGGTCCTTTGATGGTAACCTGCTTGGGTTCTACACTCATTTCACCTGCCATATAGGAATGAGCAAGGCTACCCTCAGTTTTGATGTCAAGGTTCAGTTTTTTCCATACTAATTTTTCGGTCTTTACATCCACATCATAATGGGTTTGGGCGGAAATACCCACGTTTTCAAAGGGGACAACCACTTCCACCGGCAAGGTAGTTTGGACGGGTTTCCGGATGCTGGAAACATCCACTTTGGCAATGATGGTATCCATATCATATCTGCCCATCTTTTTACGGCTACCTTTTATCTTGATATTCAAAGAGGTTGCCGATTCATTGACTATGCTAATCCCGTTGTTTTCTAACTGTTCCAGTCCCACAAACTGAATGGGAATATCCCGGACTTCCAGTTCTACCGCCGGATCAAGGACAATAATGATATAAATCCAAATCAGGATAGCCACGGCTACTGAAACAATTTTCAAACCGCCATCACTGGCAAAAAACTTTTTCATGATACATCTCCTCCTTTAAACCATTTTTTCAAGGAGAATTTGTCCTCACCGTTGTTTTTACTTAAAACGTCGTCGTTTAAAAGTTCAATAATCCGCTCCCGCAGAGTTTCTTCACCAAAACCGGTGTTAAGAACCCCCTTATAAGCAACAGAAATTCTTCCGGTTTCTTCCGAAACAACGATAACCACCGCATCGGACTCTTCTGAAATACCAAGACCTGCCCGATGCCGGGTTCCCAATTCCTGACGAATGTTGGGGTTTTGGGAAAGGGGAAGTACACAAGTTGCCATTTCGATATTATTATCCCGAATCACTACTGCACCGTCATGGAGAGGAGTCTTGGGAACAAAAATATTTTCAAGCAACTCGCAAGTAGTCGCCGCGTGCATCCGAATCCCGGAACTAATCAAAGAATCAATATTATCTTTATTCTCAATGACAATCAAGGCACCCACATGGTTATTTGCCATTGCCTGCGCACCCCGGGCAACTTCCCGCACCATCCGAAGTGCTTCTTCGTCAAATTCACCGGTGGAATTAAACCATTTTTTCATAGTGTTTCTGCCCATATGCTCTAAGGCTTTCCGAAGTTCCGGTTGGAACACAATCAAAAGGGCAATCATTCCCACCTGCAAAACATTACTTAAAATGTAATAAACTGTATTGAGTTGGAGAAAGAAACTGGCTTGCATTCCCACAACCAAAAGGGCAACACCTTTTAAAAGTTGCATGGTCCTGGTATCACGGACAAACTTTAATGCCTTATATACCAGATAAGAAACCACAAGGATATCAATCAAATCGTTAATCCTGAACAAAGCCATTTGATTGACAACGGTGTGGTAAAAATTCTGCCACCACATACTGCTCCACCTCCATACAGATTTTACAAAATTTTAATACGCTTTACCCCAGT
>JAZPYU010000138.1:0-5453 GCA_045544295.1 Ructibacterium sp.
ATTAAACGGTTGGCAGTTGGTAAAAGAGTTAAAGACAGCAACCGGTCTTCCGGCGGCGACCTCTTTTAAGCACGTGTCTCCTGCCGGTGCGGCAGTAGGACTTCCCCTGTCCGATACCTTAAAGAAAATTTATTTTGTGGACGATAGTATCCAGATGACGCCTCTTGCCAATGCCTATGCAAGAGCCAGAGGTGCAGACCGTATGTCCTCTTTTGGAGACTTTATCGCACTTTCTGATGTTTGTGATAAAGCAACCGCGCAACTGATTGCCAAGGAAGTATCCGATGGTGTGATTGCACCCGGCTATACCGATAAAGCGTTGGAAATCTTAAAAGGTAAGAGAAAGGGTAGTTATAACGTCATTCAGATTGACCCCGCTTATACCCCCGCACCCATTGAACATAAAGACGTTTATGGCGTTACCTTTGAACAGGGCAGAAATGAGTTAAAGATTGATGAAGAACTGCTTTCTAACGTGGTAACAGAGAATAAAGAAATGACGGCGGAACAGAAACGTGACTTGATGATTGCCTTGATTACTTTAAAGTACACCCAGTCCAATAGCGTATGCTATGTGAAAGACGGACAGGCAATCGGTATCGGCGCAGGACAGCAGTCCAGAATTCATTGTACCCGCCTTGCCGGTAATAAAGCAGATATTTGGTGGCTCCGTCAGGCACCGCAGGTACTAAGTTTACAGTTTGTAGACGGTATCAAACGTGCAGATCGTGACAATGCCATTGATGTTTATATCTCTGATGAGTATATGGATGTATTGGCAGACGGCGTATGGGAAAATATCTTCAAGGTAAAACCGGCGGTATTCACCAAAGAAGAACAAAAAGAGTGGCTCTCTAAGAATACCGATGTGGCACTTGGTTCTGATGCATTCTTCCCCTTTGGCGATAACATTGAAAGAGCAAGAAAGTCCGGTGTAACCGTGATTGCACAACCGGGCGGCAGTATCCGTGACGATAACGTGATTGAAACCTGTAACAAGTATGGTATGGCAATGTCCTTTACCGGCATTCGTCTGTTCCATCATTGATAAAAGGTTATTACAACATTGGAAAAGGAGTGTGCCCTATGAATATTTATAAGTTGTCTGAACTGACCGAAGAGAAAAAGAATTTTATTATGAAACGTGCGGAAATTGATATTTCCGACCATATGAAATTGGCAAGTGAAGTTTCCGAAGATATCCGTAAGCGTGGTGATGAAGCGGTTTTAGAATACACCGCTAAGTTTGATAAAGTAATCTTGACCCAGGATAAAATCAAGGTTCGTCCGGAAGAAATTGAGGCGGGTTATGAGAGATTAGACGCTGAAACCCGTGAGGCGATTGCCTATGCGGCAAAGAATATTAAAAACTTCCACGAAAAGCAACTGCCGGAAGAAATGTGGTTTACCGAGGTAGATAAAGGTCTTATGGTAGGGGAAAAAACCACCCCTATCGTGGATGTATGTCTTTACGTTCCCCGTGGTAAAGGTAGTTTCCCCTCTGTGCTCTTGATGTTGGGTATCCCTGCCATTGTTGCAGGAGTGGAAAAGGTCGTGGTGGTTACCCCGCCTAACGAAAAGGGTGAGGTAGACGATGCTATTTTAGCCGCGGCAAAAATCATTGGTATCACCGAAATTTATAAAGTGGGCGGTATTCAGGCAGTAGCAGCCGTTGCTTTTGGTACGGAAACCATTCCCAAATGCCATAAGATTATTGGCCCGGGTAATTCCTATGCAACCGCGGCAAAGAGAGTTCTGGCAAACTATATTGATGCAGGTCTTCCTGCAGGACCCAGTGAATGTATTATCTTGGCAGACGAAAAGGCAGACCCGGAAAAGGTTGCCCTTGACTGGATGATAGAGGCAGAAGACGGTCCTGATTCTGCGGCACTTTTGGTTACCCATTGCCCGGAACTGGTAGAGGCTGCGGCAAAGATTGTGGAAAGACAGTTAACCAAAATTTCCGATAAACGCCGTGAATTTGTTACCACCAACTTTAATACCTATGGCGGTGCGATTATTACCAATAATCTGGAAGAAAGTATTGACTTTGTCAATGACTATGCACCGGAACATATGGAAGTGATGACAGAAAAGCCTTTTGAGGTTCTTCCCAAAATTAAGAATGCGGGCGAAATTTTGCTTGGTGACTATACACCGGTTACCCTTTGTAACTTTGTATTAGGCCCCAATGCAATCTTGCCCACCGGTCAGTTTGCAAAGACCTATTCCAGCGTATCGGTCTTTGACTTCTTAAAGCGCTCTTCCGTGGGCTATGTCTCTAAGGATGGCTTTGAGATGGTGCGGAATTATGCATATCGTATTGCAACCGTAGAGGGATTTGACACCCACGGTCTTGCAGTAAAAGAAAGAAAATAAAGGAGTTGATTTTGATGAAAAACAAAATCACAGTAACAAGAAAAACCACCGAATCTTCCATTCGGGTTTCTATTGAAAAGGGCGCTTTGGAACCGGATTATCGGAAGAAGATTGCAACACCGTTGCCTTTTCTGAATCATATGATAGAGCACATCGCTTGGCGTGGTGCCCTGAATATCGAAATCGAGATGAATCTTAGCGACTTTGAATTAACCCACTTGGTAACTGAGGATGTTTCTATGACCTTAGGCAGAGCGGTTGGGGAATATGTGAAGTTAAACAACCCCTCCGGCTATGGTTATGGTGTCGGCATCATTGATGAAGCAAAGGCAGAAGCGGTGATTTCTTTTGAGGACCGGTCTTACTTAGATTTTACCACTGAGGCAGATTATGACGAAATGGTAGAAGGAATGCCGGCAGAAGAACTGATTACCTTCTTAGACGGCTTTGCGCAGGGCGCTCGTTGTACTTTGCATATTGATTTATTAAAAGGAGAAAACGGGCATCATATCTGGGAGGCAGTTTATCGTGCCTTTGGTATTGCATTAGGTGCCGCATTGTCCGTAGATGAAAGTCGGAAAGGCCTGACCTCCGGTGTGGCAGGAACGGTGACCTATGAAGTTACAGCGGAGTAAGATAGAAACCATCATCTTTGATATGGATGGCGTGATTACCAGCGAGTTCCTTTACTGGGATGCGGCGGCGCTCACGGTCTATGAACTTTTATACAGTTACGAATATTTTGGCAATAAAGAGATTGACCGTGAATGGTGCCGGAAGAACGTACGGGAGATTTTTAACACCGTTTTTTGTCACGGCAAAACCGTGCAGGCGGTAAAACGTCTTGGGGTGAATACCAACTGGGATTTGGTGTATGTGGTTTTTGGCGTTTCCAAATACTTAGAGGCAGAGGTTCCGTCTTTTGATAGTTGGCATTTTGACTCTGTTTGTATGTTTATTGAAAACATCGCCCAACAACCGCCCAAACTCTACGAAAATATCGAGGGGTTAATTGCCTCGGTATTGCCGAAAGAAGAGGGATATTACGCCCGTGGTAATGGTGCTTTGTGGGAACAACTGTTGGCATCTTTTCAGCGGTGGTTCCACGGTGATGCTGAGGTAGAGGGACTTAAAACCGATGAAAAACCCATTGTTCCTCTGGATGAAATCCAAAAGACCTTGGCAAACCTTAAAAACGCCGGTTTTCGTTTGGGTATCGGCACCGGAAGACCCAAAGAGGAAATTCTCTTTCCCTTACAAATGTGGAATTTGACCGGATATTTTAAGCCGGAATGTATCGTGACCTATGATGATGTGTTAGAGGCGGAAAACAATCTGCACCTGAAAACATCCCTGGCAAAACCCCATCCTTTTGTGTTCCAAAAGGCGGCGTTTGGCAGTAAGTATAGCGATGAGGAAATCGTAAAAGGAATGGCTTCCAAAGAATTAGCGGCAAGATGTTTGGTGGTAGGGGATGCCCCCAGCGATTTACTTGCGGCAAAGATGGGCGGCTTTCCTTTTGCGGCGGTGCTTACCGGCGTTGCCGGAACGGCGGCACGGGGATACTTTGAAGAAAACAAAGCAGAGATGGTTCTTGACTCTGTTTTAGATTTAAAGGTGGAAGTATGAAAATATCCATAACCACACCTCTCACCCATGAGCTGGCAAAAAAATTACATACCGGCGATGAAGTGCTTATTTCCGGTGAGATTTATACCGCCCGGGACGCGGCACATAAACGGATGATAGAAACTTTGGAAAGAGGGGAAGAACTTCCCTTTGCTATCAAGGATGCTATCATCTACTATGCAGGACCTACCCCACCCAAACCGGGACAGGTGATCGGTTCTTGCGGGCCCACCACCAGCGGTAGAATGGATGCCTATGCACCTAAGCTGTTGGCGTTGGGACAGACCGGTATGATTGGTAAGGGAATGCGTACCCCGGAAGTGATGGAGGCAATCCAAAACCATGGTGCCGTATATTTTGGTGCTATCGGCGGTGCCGGAGCCTTGATTGCCAAATCGGTGACGGCGGTAGAAGTGGTAGCCTATGAAGACTTAGGCACCGAAGCCATCCGAAAACTCACGGTAAAAGATTTTCCGGCTATTGTTATTGCAGATGGTCATGGCAATAATTTATATGAAAGATAAAGAAAAGGCGTTGCAATTGCAACGCCTTTTTGATTCCCATTAAATGGGGTGAGTTTGTTCTTCCATATTAACAAGGTCTTTGTCTACCTTGTATTTTTCAGCACGACGTTGTTCAAAGAACTTCACCGCAACCTGATCAAAGAGTGCATAGGAGAGAACGTCTTCCGGTTGTTCCATCCACTCTGCACATTCTTTCTTTAATCTTTCAAGTTCCGGTTCAATCAAATCCGCAGGACGGCAAGTGATTGCCTTTTCGTTGCCGATAATCTTTTTCCGGAATTCTTCATCAATGGGAACAGGGGTCTGACCATATTCGCCTTTACAGATACCCTTGGTTTCTTTAGAAACCATCTTATAACGCTCTCCCATAATGACATTCAGTACCGCTTGGGTACCTACAATCTGGCTGGTAGGGGTAACCAGAGGAGGGAAGCCTAAGTCTTCACGGACTCTGGGTACTTCTTTTAATACCTCGTCCAGTTTGTCTTCCTTGCCTTGTTGCTTTAACTGAGAAACAAGGTTAGAGAGCATACCGCCCGGTACCTGATACTTTAAGGTGTTAATGTCCACACCCATAATCTTGGTATCTAAAAGTCCGCTTGACAGATACTTTTCGCGTAGGGGTTTAAAGTAATCTGCAATCTCGGTTAAGATATCTAAATTCATACCGGTGTCATACTCGGTGCCCTGCAAAGTTGCAACCAACGGTTCGGTAGGGGGCTGAGAAGTTCCCAATGCCATAGGAGAAATTGCACAGTCTACAATGTCAACACCGGCTTCGATAGCCTTTAAATAGGTCATAGAAGCCACACCGCTGGTATAGTGGGTGTGAAGTTCTAAGGGAACTTTTACTTCTTTCTTTAAGGCTTTTACCAAGTCATAAGCGTTATAGGGGGTGAGCAGACCTGCCATATCCTTAAT
>JAZPYU010000139.1:0-9344 GCA_045544295.1 Ructibacterium sp.
CTTGGAATTTTAACATCAATGTTTTTGAGGTTATTTTCTTTCGCACCTTTCACCACAATATATTTGCTTTCCATAATGCTACTCCTTTTCCATAACTTCTAAGCGTCTGATTTCATCTCGTAATTGTGCTGCCAACTCAAACTGGAGCATCTCAGCGGCTTTCTTCATTTCGATGGTCAGTTCCGCAATCGCCATCGCGGTATCAACCTTGCTATCCTTATCTTTTTTCTGTTTAGGAACCGTTACTGCTTGGGTTGCTTCAATAACTTCGTGAACTTCTTTGCGAATAGATTTCGGCACGACACCGTGAGCCTTATTAAATGCATCCTGCAAAGTACGACGTCGATTGGTTTCCAAAATGGCATAATCCATCGAGCGGGTAACCGTATCAGCGTACATAATTACCTTGCCTTCCGCATTTCTTGCGGCACGGCCAATGGTCTGCACCAACGAAGTTTCACTACGTAAAAATCCTTCTTTGTCTGCATCTAAAATTGCCACCAGAGAAACTTCCGGAATATCCAGACCTTCCCGCAATAAGTTAATTCCTACCAAAACATCAAAAACACCCAGACGTAAATCCCGGATGATTTCCATTCTTTCAATGGTTTGAACATCCGAATGAAGATAACGGACTTTCACACCCATTTCCTCAAAATACTCGGTCAAACGTTCTGCCATTTTTTTGGTTAATGTGGTTACCAAAACTCTTTCATTTTTTTGTGTTCTTTTGACGATTTCTCCATACAAATCATCAGTCTGCCCCGCAATGGGTCTAACCTCAATTTCAGGGTCCAGAAGTCCGGTCGGACGGATAACCTGCTCAACCACACAGGAAGATTCCTGTTTTTCAAAATCCGCAGGAGTTGCACTAACAAAGATTGCCTGATTTAATCGTGCATAAAACTCGTCAAAAGTCAAAGGACGGTTATCAAAAGCCGAAGGCAACCGAAATCCGTAATGAACCAAATTCTCTTTTCGGGAACGGTCTCCCGCAAACATAGCCCGAACCTGTGGCAAGGTTACGTGAGACTCGTCCACAAAAAGCAAAAAGTCTTTGGGAAGATAATCAATCAAGGTAAAGGGCGGACTTCCCGGCTCTCTTCCGCTGATATGCCGTGAATAATTCTCAATACCATTACAGAAGCCGGTTTCCCGCATCATTTCAATATCATACCGGGTCCGTTGTTCTAATCGTTGGGCTTCTACCAACTTATTGTCCGCACGAAGTTCTGCCAATCGTTCTTCCAATTCTTTTTCAATACTTGCAATGGCAGCCTCCCGCTTTTCCGGAGTCGTAACATAGTGAGACGCCGGATAAATTGCCACGTGTTTTCGTTCTGCCACAATTTCTCCGGTAACGGGATTGAAATCAAAAATTCGCTCAACTTCATCCCCGAAAAATTCAATTCGCACCGCATTACCGCTGGATTCTGACGGAAAAACATCAATCACATCGCCCCGAACCCGAAATTTATTTCTGATAAAATTAACTTCATTGCGTTCATACTGGATTTCAATCAGTTTTGCAATCACTTCGTCCCGGTCTTTGAGCATCCCCGGCCGCAGGGAAATCACCATATTGTTGTAATCAATCGGGTCTCCCAAACCATAAATACAAGAAACACTGGCAACAATAATCACATCTTTACGTTCAAACAACGCCGCCGTTGCACTGTGCCTTAATTTATCAATTTCTTCGTTGGTGGAAGCGTCTTTTTCAATATAGGTATCAGAATGAGGAATGTAAGCTTCCGGCTGATAATAATCATAATAGGATACAAAATATTCTACCGCATTATTGGGGAAAATTTCTTTAAATTCACTACACAATTGTGCCGCCAACGTTTTATTATGTGCAAGAACCAATGTGGGTTTTTGTACCTTTGCAATGATATTTGCCATAGTAAAAGTTTTTCCGCTACCCGTAACACCCATCAGGGTTTGAAACTTTTTATTTTCTTTTACCCCGTTCGACAATTTTTGAATCGCCTCCGGTTGGTCACCCGCCGGCTGATAGTTGGATACCACCTGAAACTCCATAACCTCACCTCCAAAAAATCAACTTTTTCTTATATTTTTATCGTAATATTATATCATATACCTTTTCGTACTTTCAAGTATTTTCTAAAAAATGATGAATTCTTTTTCCGCACTTTTCCTTTTAAAAACACGATTTATCAACTTACCAAAAACAACTCTCTTTCTACCTGCTTTTTTGTACAGAATTTTTCTAAAAAACCTTGACAAAGATATCCCGCCGTGCTATTCTATGATAAGAGATTTAGCACTCTATAAGCGCGAGTGCTAACAACACTGTTTTACGGAGTTGATAGTATGGCATTGGATGATAGAAAAAAATCAATATTACGTGCCATTGTTGAAGGATATATACAAAACGCGGAGCCTGTTGGTTCCCGCAGTATTGCAAAAAATACAGACCTTAACCTAAGCGCTGCAACCATACGAAACGAGATGGGTGATCTGGAGGAAATGGGTTTTTTGATCCAGCCTCACACCTCTGCCGGACGGATACCTTCCAGTCAGGGTTTTCGTTTTTATGTGGACAGTTTGATGGAGCGCTACCGGATGACTACCACGGAAATTCAGCAAATGCGTAATGCTATGCTCCATAAAATTCAGGAACTTGATAAGATAGTCAAGGATGTATCGGCTGCTTTTTCCAGTATTACCAATCTTCCTACTTTTGGTATGGTTCCGACCTTAGAACACGGTAGTGTCAAGGGCATCAAGTTAGTGTCCATTGATGCATGCACGATTATGGTGATTGTCTCCGGAAGTTCCGGTTTGATCAAGAACAAACTTCTTCGGTTGAAAACGCCGGTTGATGATGAGTTTCTTTCTAACCTGACTTCTATTTTAAGTCAAAATCTTGTGGGCTATACCCGTTCGGAAATCAACCTTTCTCATATTATGGAAGTTGTAAATGTTTTAGGCGACAATCACGAAATTTTAACCTCTGTACTTGACTTGGTAAACGAGGCTATTTCTGAAATTGATAAACGGGAAATTTATCTGGAAGGTACTACCAATATTCTCCGTTTTCCGGAATACAACGATATCACTAAAATTAAAGAAATTCTGGAATTTTTCGATGACAGACAAAACTTAGGAACATTCTTAAGCGATTTACCCGCACTTGGCGATGGGAAAGCCAAAGTCTTCATTGGTGACGAAACGGAACTCCCGCAACTGAAAAACAACAGTGTGGTTCTTTCCACTTATAAGGTAGGAGAAAATCTTACCGGCATCATCGGCGTTGTAGGTCCAACGCGTATGGACTATGCAAGAGCAGTATCCGGCGTTGAGTTTTTCTCTAAGCACTTAGGCAAGATGTTGAGCCAAAGTTTAGGCGAAGGATTCCTTCCAAATACAACTGACGACAAAGGAGATGAATAACTATGGCAAAAAAGAATGAAGAAATAAACCAGACGCCCGAAGAAATGCAAGAAGAAACCGTTCAGGTTGAAGAGGCAACTCCCGAAAAGACTGACCTTGAAAAGGCTGAGGAATCGATTGCAAATTTAACGGACCGTCTGATGCGCACTGCGGCTGAGTTTGATAATTTCAAAAAACGTTCTGCCCGGGAAAAAGACGATGTATACAGCGTGGCAGTTTGTGATACTGTAAATAAACTTCTTCCCATTCTGGATAATTTGGAACGTGCGGTAACCGTTTCTGTCGAAGATGCGGAAGGCAGCGTCTTAGACGGTGTTAAAATGATTAAAAAGCAATTTGAGGATGCACTGACTGCAATCGGGGTTTCCCCTATGGACGCCGTCGGAAAACCCTTTGACCCGGAAAGACACAACGCGGTTATGACAGAGGAAAGCGATCAAGACGCTAACACCGTTTTAGAAGAATTTATGAAAGGCTATCTTTACAAAGATGAAAAAGTGGTTCGCCACGCTATGGTAAAGGTTAGTTGCTAAATGAAGAAAACATTTTGAAAGGATGATATATTATGAGTAAGATTATTGGTATTGACTTAGGAACAACAAATTCTTGTGTATCTGTTATGGAAGGTGGCGAACCCACCGTTATCACCAATCCGGAGGGTGCCAGAACAACTCCCTCTGTGGTAGCATTCACCAAAACCGGTGAACGTTTGGTTGGTCAGGTAGCAAAGCGTCAGGCAATCACCAACCCGGACAGAACCATCAGTTCTATCAAGAGAGATATGGGTACAGACCGTAAAGTTGCCATTGATGACAAAAATTATTCTCCTCAGGAGATTTCAGCAATGGTTCTGCAAAAGTTAAAGGCAGACGCAGAAGCATATCTTGGCGAATCTGTTTCTCAGGCAGTTATCACTGTTCCTGCATATTTCAGCGATGCACAACGTCAGGCAACCAAAGATGCCGGCAAAATTGCAGGTTTGGAAGTTTTACGTATCATCAACGAACCTACCGCTGCTGCATTGGCTTATGGTCTTGAAAAAGGCGAAGACCAAAAGATTATGGTATATGACTTAGGCGGTGGCACCTTTGACGTATCCATTCTGGAAATCGGCGACGGTGTATTTGAAGTTTTGGCAACCAGCGGTAACAACCGTTTGGGCGGCGACGACTTTGACGATAAGGTAATGAACTTCTTAGCAGACGAATTCCAAAAAGAAAATGGAATTGACCTTCGCCAAGATAAAATGGCATTGCAACGTTTAAAGGAAGCAGCAGAAAAGGCTAAGATTGAACTTTCCGGTGTTCCTTCTTCCAACGTAAACCTTCCCTTTATTACTGCGGACACTACCGGTCCTAAGCACCTTGATATTACCATTACCCGTGCGCAATTCGATGCTTTGACTGCAGATTTAGTTGAAAAAACTATGGAACCCACCAGAAACGCTCTTCGCGACGCCGGACTTTCTCCCAGCGAAGTTGATAAGGTATTGTTGGTAGGTGGTTCTTCCAGAATCCCTGCCGTACAGGAAGCCGTACAAAAACTGATTGGCAAAGAACCCCACAAGGGTATCAATCCGGACGAATGTGTTGCGATTGGTGCATCCATTCAGGCAGGTGTCCTCTCCGGTGATGTAGAAGACTTGGTTCTGCTTGATGTTACCCCTCTTTCTTTGGGTATCGAGACCATGGGTGGCGTATTCACCAAATTGATTGAAAGAAATACCACCATCCCCACCAAAAAGAGTCAGGTGTTCTCTACCGCTGCTGATAATCAAACCAGCGTTGAAGTACACGTTTTACAGGGCGAACGGGAAATGGCTGCTTATAACAAAACCTTAGGCCGGTTTAGCCTGAGCAACATTCCTCCTGCACCCCGTGGTGTTCCTCAGATTGAAGTTACCTTTGATATTGATGCCAACGGTATTGTTAAAGTAACTGCAAAAGACCTTGGCACCGGTCAGCAACAAGATATTACCATTACTGCATCCACCAACCTTTCCGACGAAGATATCGAAAAGGCTGTCAAAGAAGCAGAACAATTTGCAGCAGAGGACAAGAAACGTAAAGAAGAAGTTGAAGTCCGCAACAACGCAGATAATATGGTATATCAAACCGAGAAAACCTTAGGTGAAATCGGCGATAAGATTGATGAATCTGAAAAAGCAGGTATTCAGGCAGAAGTTGATAAGTTAAAGGAAATGTTAAAGGAATCCGCGATTGATGTTGAGGCTGTAAAAGCACAAACCGAAGCGGTTACCCAGAAATTCTATGCCGTTTCCGAAAAACTTTATGCCGCTGCACAACAGGCTCAGCAGGCACAAGCAGGTGCAGATTCCCAGCAGGGGGCACCGAATGACAATGTTGTCGATGCTGAATACACCGAGGTTAATGACAACGAATAACACCAAGGCGGACAACTCTTGTCCGCCTGTTTATAAGTAAATGAGGTTATGGCTATGGCAGATAAAAGAGATTATTATGAAGTCCTCGGCGTGGAGAAAGGTGCTTCTCCTGACGAGATCAAAAAAGCCTATCGTAAACTGGCAAAAAAATATCATCCGGACTTAAACCCTGACGACCAGGAAGGTGCAGAAAAAAAGTTCAAAGAAGCAACAGAAGCCTACGAGGTGTTAAGTGATACTGAGAAAAAGCAACGTTATGACCAGTTTGGCCACGCCGCTTTTGACCAAACGGCAGGCGGTGGTTACGGCGGTGGCTTTGGCGGATTTGACGGCTTTGATATGGGCGATATTTTCAGCAGTTTCTTTGGCGGTGGTTTTGGTGGTCAACGTGCCAACCCCAATGCACCGCAACGAGGTCGGGATTTATCCTACACCTTGGATTTAACCTTTGAAGAAGCATGTTTTGGCGTAGAAAAAGACATCACCATTAACCATTTAGAAAAATGTGATACCTGTAAAGGTTCCGGTGCGGCAAAAGGCTCCAGTCCGGAAACCTGTCCTACTTGTCACGGTTCCGGTCAAGTCCGCACCGTACAACGTACGGCTTTTGGTAACTTCCAGAGTGTGCGCCCTTGTGATTCTTGTGGTGGACGTGGAACGATTTTGAAAAGCCCGTGTCCGGACTGCCACGGGGAAGGCAATGCCAGAAAATCCAAAAAGGTTCGGGTAAAAATTCCCGCGGGTATTGATGACGGTCAGCAAGTTTATGTTCGTGGCGAAGGTGACGCTGGCAGCAAAGGTGGCCCTTCCGGTGACCTGATTTTAAACATTCGGGTACGGCGTCACAAACTGTTTGTACGCCAAGGTTACGATATTCTTTGCGATTATCCTATTTCCTTTGTTCAGGCAACCTTAGGTGCAGAGATTCAGGTACCCACCATTGACGGAAAAGTTTCTTACCAAATTCCGGAGGGAACCCAACCGGGAACCGTCTTCCGCCTTCGCGGAAAGGGTGTTCCGAAACTTCACTCCACCCAGCGCGGTGATCAATATGTCACTATCACCGTTGAAATTCCAAAGGGACTTAACGAAAAGCAAAAAGACCTGTTAAGAAACTTTGATGAAAACGTTGATGCATCGAAGTATAAACAAAGCAAAAACTTTTTTGACAAGATGAAAGAAATTTTCAAGTAGACAAATTCAAACAAACGCCGACAATTTTCGCCGGCGTTTCTGCGTTTTCCAGAAAGGATATTACTATGGATTGGATTAAAGTAAAAATTATTACCACAAAAGAAGGTATTGACCCGATTGCCGGCAGACTGTTAGACTTAGGTATCAATGGCATTGAAATCTCTGATAAGGATGATTTCAAAGAATTTTTAGAAGCAAACCAAAAGTATTGGGACTATGTGGATGAAGAATTAGAACGGTTGAAAGATGCCGATTCCGAAATCACATTCTATATCAGCGATGGTCCTGCCGGTATGGAGCAGTTAAGTGCTGTTCGTACATCTATGCTGGAACTTTCCACATTGGATACCGAAAAAAGTTATGGTTCTTTAAAAGTGGTTACCGATCATGTCAAAGACGAAGATTGGTCCGAAATCTGGAAACAATACTTCCATCCCATTCCTGTGGGAGAAAAAGTTTTGATTCAACCGGTATGGGAAAAAACCACAAACCCCGATAACAGAACGGTGTTCACCATCAATCCAGGTATGAGTTTCGGTACCGGTTCTCACCCCAGCACACGTTTTTGTATCGAGGAAATTGAAAAACATTTACATAAAGACGACACTGTTTTAGACCTTGGGTGCGGTTCCGGTATTTTATCCATCATTGCGCTATTACTTGGTGCCAAAGATGCCACTGCGATTGATATTGACTCCAACGCTGTTGATGTGGCTTACACCAATTTGGAACTTAATCATTTATCCAAAGAAAAATATCATGCCTTCCCGGGAGACATTTTATCCAGTAAAGAATTACGTGACAGTTTGGGCAAATACGATTTGGTAATTGCCAATATCGTTGCAGATGTTATCATTGGTATGTCTGGTTTTGTTCGCGAATTTATGAAAGAAAATGGTACCTTCATCTGTTCGGGTATTATTTTAGAACGTTTAGATGAGGTCGTTTCTGCCTTAGAAAACGCCGGATTAACTGTTATTGAAATCCGCAAAGACAATGATTGGGCGGCTATTACCTGTCGCTGATAGGAGACTGATTATGCGTCGTTTTTTTACTGAACCGAAAAACATCTGTGGAAATATTGCTAAAATTTTTGAAGATGCCGGACATATCACAAAGGTGCTTCGTATGGAGCCCGGTGACCATATTCTTTTGTTTGATGGAACGGGTTATGAATACCATGCTGTCTTAACAAATTTAGATAGCAAAGAGTGCACTGCGGAGGTTTTAGAAAAGAACTTCTCTACCCAGGAACCAAAAACACAAATCACCATTTTCCAGGGAATTCCCAAATCCGGAAAAATGGAGTCTATTATTCAGAAATCTGTGGAATTGGGTGTGGTTTCCATTGTTCCGACCGCAACAGAACGCTGTGTTGTAAAATTGGAAAAAGGAAAAAAAGAAAGTGAAAAACAAAAACGCTGGAATAAAATCTCGTTAGAAGCCGCCAAGCAATGCGGCAGAGGTTTGGTTCCGGAGGTCACCACCTCACTTTCCTTTCAGGAAGCACTTTCCAAACTAAAAGAAATGGATTTGGCATTGATGCCTTACGAGGTTTTAGGACACGCAGGTGACTGCTCTTTAAAAAAAGTACTGCAATCCGGCAAATACCAAACCATTGGTATTTTAATCGGTCCGGAAGGCGGTTTTTCGCACAAAGAGGCTGAACTCGCCAAAGATGCCGGCATCCATATGATTGGTCTTGGCAAACGAATTTTAAGGACGGAAACGGTTGCCGCTTCCATTACTTCTATGATTATGTACGAAATGAACGAAATGTAAAAACATCTGTATAGTTACTTTTAGAAAGGTTAAGAATAAGGAGGGATTCTATGCCATTACATTTTTGGAATGCTTTCGCATCGTTTCTGCAAATTATTTTATTCCTCATTGCAATTTATTATTTTGGCATTGCACTCTTCTCCCTTTTTTCACCCAGAGAAAAGCCCGGAAAAGACCAACAAAATCGATTTGCCATTGTAATTCCGGCTCATAATGAAGCCACGGTTCTTCCGGGACTGATTTATAGCCTGAACGAACAGGATTATCCCAAAAATAAATATCAAGTTTTTGTTATCACAGATCGTTGCACGGATTGTACGGAAACAATAGCAAAAAATTGTGGAGCATCCGTGCTTTCCCGCAGGCAAGACAACCTTACCGGAAAGGGTGCGGCACTATCAGATGCTTTTGCGCAAATTTCTGCTTTGGATACTTCATTTGAGGCATTCATTGTTATTGATGCAGACAACATTGTTGACAAACGATTTCTTTTAGAAATGAACCAATCCATGCAACAAGGGAACCTGGCAGTACAGGGTTATAT